>JAWOHF010000112.1:0-13239 GCA_046496285.1 Candidatus Aminicenantota bacterium | reverse complement strand
TCGCAGCCGTGCTTGCCACAAATCGGGCGTTTTCCGCGGATAATTCCCTGCTTTGGTGGTCATAATGAGCCACATGCAGCTGCCAATCACGCCCAGGCGCCAATCGATACAGAATGTATAACAGCGACATGGAATCCACGCCGCCGGAACATGCCACCAAAATACGCGACCCGCCGGGCAAAAGGTTCCTTCCCTCCAGAAAAGAAGATACGGAACCTTCTACTTCTAGGATTCGGTCAACAGGCTCACCGCCCATGCGGCGATCCCCTCCCCTCGTCCCTCGAAACCCATCCCCTCTGTCGTGGTTCCTTTCACGTTCACTCTTTTGGGATCCACACCCAGGGCCTCGGCAATTCTCTTTTCCATGAGCTGCCTATATCTGGCGATCTTGGGCGCCTGGCAGATCACTGTACTGTCCACGTACTCCACCTTCAGTTTTCGCTCTCTGAGAGATTCGGCAATCTTTTCCAGAATAAAAAGACTGCTAATTCCTGCCCATGCCGAATCCGAATCCGGAAAATGATGTCCCAAATCCCCCAGCCCGGCAGCACCCAGAAGGGCATCGCCTACTGCGTGACACAACACATCTGCATCCGAATGCCCGGCAAGTCCCAGAGCATACTCCACATGAACCCCTCCCAAGAGGAGAGGACGGTTTTCCACAAAGCGATGGGCATCCACTCCAATGCCAATCCGCATCAGAAACACGTCCTTTCCCTTTGGGCAAGAAAGCTTTCCACAAGGCGAAGATCGCTGGGGGTAGTCACCTTAATGTTGTCATAAGAGCCCATGACCAGTTTAACAGACATGCCCAGTCGTTCCATAAGCTGGGCATCATCAGACAGGCTTACGCCGTCCCTCTGTCCCTGTTCATAGCAATTCACGATCTTGGAAAGGGAAAAGGCCTGAGGTGTCTGAACACTCCACAATTCTCTTCGATCCAAGGTACATCGCACCCATCCATCGGCCGAACGGGGATTCAAGTTCTCCCTGCCCATGCTGGTCGAGGGCCCGGATGTCGACGGATCTCTGTTCAGCGAGCAGACGACCCTCGATTACATGAGCCATGCGGGAGCGCTCTTTTCGCTGCAGAGCCCGGTGACGCTCGGCTCCCGGCTCAAGCTCGTCGTCGCCCTGCCGGACAAGCTGGCCCAGGGCAAGGGTCTCAAGCTCGTGGTCAAAGGCACGATCATCGACATCGACTCGGGGAACCGGGAGGACCGGGCGGCCAAGGTCGCCCTCCGTCTCGAAAGCCGCTACATCATTGAATCGGGCGCCCCCTAGGCCGTCCGCCGCCTAGCCGCTGGCGGTGAGAAAAGACCTCGGAAAATGACCCCGGGATTCCTCATGATGAGGGATTGATGGATCGCCGGACAAGGGCCAAAATGCCTACTGAGATGGATATCGCCAAGTCTTTTCATGAACCCTCCTTTCAAGACGCGGCCAAGGCCGGCAAGAGAGAGCGGGTCTTCGAGCTCTCTCTTCCGGCTTTGGTCAAAGGCCTGGAGGCGGCCGGACGAAGGTTCGAAGAGCAGACCTCCGTGTGCGCCATCAGCGCCCAGGAGGCTTCGTTCCGCCTCAAGTCCCGCCTTTTGATCGGATCCAAGGTCGTCATCGCCCTGGATATCCCCCGGACCCTGATCCTCGAGAAACCGCTCCGGATGGTCCTCACGGGAGCGGTCTTCTATGTCCGCTTAGAGGCCGGGAGCAACGGCCAGAACCAGTTCGTCTCCGTCAAGCTGGAGCGCGGATTCCGCCTGCTTCCCAACCCCTGCCCGTCCTCCTGACCTTGCGCTCCGCGCCCGTCCGGCTTGACAAGCCTCGGGGGATTGTCTATGATTCGATCAAATCATGAGGTAAAGGCGCACCGGATGACAAAATTGCCCAAGGGGACCGATACGAGCATGGAGAAAAAGAAAGCCCAGCCGACCGGGCACGACAAGAGGATCACCCTCCTCGTGTTCTGCCCGTCCGACATCATCTTAGCCGGGATCCTGCGGGCCCTCGAAGCCGACCCGGACCTCGAGATCCTGAACATCGAGAAGAACACCATCGAGTCCTTCATGGATTCGATCCGCAAGCTCAAACCCCAGGTCATTCTCTTCGCCCACATGGAGCCCCTCCCGAACCTGCGGGAGATCTGCAAGGCCATCCGGGAGATCTCCAAGAGTCAGGGCCGCTCGGAGCTTCTCCTCCTCGGCAGCATCCCGGCCCACGAGGAGATCGTCAACCTCATCAACGCCGGCGCCCGCGGCTATTTCGATCTCAACGACGCCTCCAGCCAGCTTCCCGAGGCCGTCCGGGGCATCCACAAGGGCGAGATCTGGCTGCCCCGCGACAAGATGTCCAGCATCATGGACCGGATCATCTCCGTCGTCGGCCGCGACCTCAAGGAGAAGACCCTGGACCAGCTGACGCCGACGGAGTTCCAGGTCCTGCGCCTCATCGGCCAGGGCAAGAGCAACGACGACATCGCCGAGCTGATGTTCATCAGCAAGAACACGGTCCGGTCCCATATCAAGAGCATCTACGCGAAGCTCGACACCCACAGCCGTCTCCAGCTGGCGCTCTACGCCATCAATTCGGCCCTGTTTTAGCCCAAGGAATCGAGGTCGCCATGAAACAAAGAGCCGCCGCCAAAAAGAAAACCGGGGCCCTGCCCGAGGACCTGGAGATCAACCGCCGCCGGGAATGGCGGTTCGACCTTCCGCTGAACACCCTCGTCGAGGGCAAGCTCCCCGACGGGAAGGCGTTCAAGGAACAGACCCTCCTCGAGAATATCTCCTCCGGGGGGGCCTTCTTCTGCCTGGATTCCGGTGTCACGGTCGGTTCCACGCTCGACATCTACATCGACCTCCCGGAAAAGCTCGCCGACGGCAAGCCGATGAGGCTCCGCATCGGAGGCGTGACCGTCCGCCTGATCAAGCCTCCCAGCAAGGCCAAGCGACAGGGCGTCGCGGTGCGCTTCAAAGATGAATTCAAGGTCGTCCCCGTCCGCAAGAAGGCCGCCAAGAAATAGCGTCCTCCGCGTCGCGCTGACGGGGGGGATCGCCTGCGGCAAGTCCGTCGTCTCCCGGATCTTCGAGAGCAAGGGGTTCTTCGTCCATTCCGCCGACCGGGCCGCCCGCGATCTCGTTTCCCCCGGGGGCCCCGCGTGGGACAAGATCGTGCGCCGCTTCGGCCCGGGGATCCTCCTCCCCGACCGGTCCATCGGCCGGGCCCGGCTCGGCGGCCTCGTGTTTTCCGACCCGGAGGCCCGCAGGTTCCTGGACGCCCTCCTTCATCCTCTCGTCCTCGCCGAGCGGACCAGGATCCTGCGCGCGGTGGAGAAGGAGGGTCGTCACGCCGTCTTCGCCTCCGAGGCCGCGTTGACGATCGAGGCGGGCTACGACCGGCACTTCGACAAAGTCGTCGTCGTCCACTGCGACGAGCCCGTGCAGGTCCGCCGTCTGATGGGGCGAGACGGGATCGGCGAGGAAGAGGCCCGGCGGAAGATCGCGACCCAGCTGCCGCGGCAGGAAAAGCTGAAGCGCGCCGATTACGCCATCGACACGTCGGGGACGCTGGCCGAGACGATCGAACAGGCCGAGAGGGTGTGCGCCCTGCTCATCCAGGACGCGGGGCTCATGAAGGGGAAGCGACGGAGGCCTAGTCCTTCGAAAGGAGGGCCTTCAGCTCCTGGCCGGGCCGGAACTTGATCCGGTGCCCTTTTTCGATCTTGATCTGCTTCCGCCGGCGGATGTCCCTTCCGAAACCGGTCTTCTTGGCCACGACCTTGAAGCTCCCGAAGCCGCGGATCTCGACCTTTTCCTTGTTCGCCAGGGCGTCCTTCAAAGATCCGAGGACGGCCTCGACGATGAGCAGAGACTTGGCCCTGTTGAATTCCGATTTCTTCTCGATGGCGAGGGCGACATCGTTCTTGATCATCGAAGGAGCTCCTTGTTTCGAAAGGACGCAATATAATTAATTTATTGATAATAAAATGTCAAGAACAATTATCCGGCCCTTCCGGCGTGTTGACTTGCCCTTCCCGAGTTCTTATAATGAGACTGCCGTGCGAATCCTCAACATCCTCGTTTGTCTTCTCCTGCTGGCCGGCCTGGCGCCGGCCCAGGTCCTGAAGATCACGGTCGACGCCCCCATCCATCCCATCACCTCCGAGTACATCGTCCAGACGATCGAGCAGGCCGACCGGGAGGGCGCTTCACTCGTCCTCCTGGTCCTCAACACGCCCGGGGGCTTGGACACCTCCATGCGCGAGATCATCGAAAAGATCGTCAACGCCCGGACCCCCGTCGCCGCCTACGTCGCCCCCAGCGGGGCCCGGTCGGCCTCGGCGGGCTTCTTCATCGCCATCGCCTGCGACATCTTCGCCATGGCCCCGGGAACGAATACGGGCGCCGCCCATCCTGTCGGCGTCTCCCTCACCGGACAGGCCATGGACAAGACCATGGAAGAGAAGGTCACCCACGACGCCGCGGCCTACATCAAGACCCTGGCCGAAAAGCGGGGCCGGAACGCCCGGATGGCCGAGGACGCCGTCCGCAAGAGCCTGTCCTATACCGAAGAGGAGGCTCTCAAGGGAGGGCTCATCGATCTCGTCGCCGGGACGGAACGGGACATCATCGACCGTTTCGACGGAAAGGTCGTCAAGCGGTTCGACGGGCGGGAACAGACGCTGTCGTTGGGCAGCGAGCTTCTCACGGAGATCCCCATGACCTCCCGGCAGAAGTTCCTGTTGACCATCTCCAACCCCAACCTGGCCTACATCCTCCTCATGATCGGCCTGCTCGGGCTCTATTTCGAGTTCTCGAACCCGGGGGCCATCCTGCCCGGCGTCCTCGGAGGGCTGTCCCTGCTCCTGGCGGTCTTCTCGTTCCAGATCCTGCCCATCAACTACGTCGGCCTGATGCTGATCCTCCTGGCCGTCATCCTGTTCGTCCTCGAGGTCAAAGTGACGAGCTACGGAATGCTTTCGGTCGGAGGGATCATCGCCATGATCATCGGATCGCTCATGCTCATCGACTCGCCCGTCCCGGAGCTCCGCCCGAGCCTCGGGTTCGTCATCCCCGTCGTCCTCGGGTTCTCCTTGATCGTCATCTTCCTCGTCACCCTCGTCGTCCGGGCCCACGCCCGCCGGTCCTCGACAGGCCGCGAGGGAATGATCGGAGAAAGGGGCACGGCCCGCACCGACCTCGCCCCGTCGGGGAAGGTCTTCGTCCACGGCGAGATCTGGGACGCGGAGGCGGAGGGGCCGGTCCGGGCGGGCGAGAACATCGAAGTCGTCGAGGTCCTCGGAGGACTGAAGATAAGGGTCAGAAAGGCCTGACCGAAAAATCGCGTACGGGAGGCCCCGCGGCCTCGAGAAGGAGGGTTTCGTGATCACTTATCCGGTCATCGTCATCGGGCTCATCGTCCTGTATATCCTGAACTCCATCAAGGTCCTGAAGGAGTACGAGCGAGCGGTCATCTTCCGGCTCGGGCGCGTCCTGCCCCAACCCAAGGGCCCGGGCATCATCCTGGTGTTCGCCCCCATCGATCGCATGGTCAAGATCAGCCTGCGGCTGGTCACCATGGACGTCCCGCCGCAAGACGTCATCACCCGGGACAACGTCTCGGTCAAGGTCAACGCCGTCCTCTATTTCCGGGCCATGGACCCGCTCAAGTGCGTCATCGAGGTCCAGGATTATCTCTATGCGACCTCCCAGCTGGCCCAGACCACCCTGCGCAGCGTCCTCGGCCAGGTGGACCTCGACGACCTCCTCTCCGAGCGCGAGAAGCTCAACGCCCATCTCCAGGAGATCGTCGACAAGCAAACAGACCCCTGGGGCATCAAGGTCCAGCTGGTCGAAATGAAGCATGTCGACCTGCCCGAGAACATGGTCCGGGCCATCGCCAAGCAGGCCGAGGCCGAGCGGGATCGGAGGGCCAAGGTCATCCACGCCGAGGGGGAGTTCCAGGCCGCCGACAAGCTGACCCAGGCCGCCGACATCATCTCCCGCAACCCCCAGGCCCTGCAGCTCAGGTTCCTGGGCACCCTGTCGGAGATCGCCACCGAGAAGAACTCGACGATCATCTTCCCGCTGCCGATGGAGCTGCTCAAGGCCTTCAGCTTCGACCGCAGCCAGGAGACTAAATAGCCCATATGAAAAACAAAGATTTTCGGGAGATCCAGGTTTCGAGCTCCCTCCTGGTGGTCATTTTCCTGGGAGTCCTGGTCCTGGGCGTCTTCATCTTCCTGCTCGGGGTCAATGTCGGCAAGAACCAGGTCCAGATCGCGGCCCGGACCCAGCTCGTCTCCGAGCCCATCGCCGAGCCGGTCAAGGAATCCGCACCCGTCGGACTGCCGGAAGAACGGGCCGAGGCGGCCAAGCGCGAGGCCTCGCCGAAGCCGGGGCCGGCGGGAGGGACATCTTCTGCCGTCACGCAGGCCGCCGCCGAGAAGCCCCGGACCGAGACCAAGACCTCCTCCCCGCCCGCAGCGAGCGGCCTGTATTATGTTCAGGTCGCGGCCTTCACCGAGAGGCATCAGGCCGTCGCGCTGGCTGACAAGTTCCGGAAGCAGGGATACACGGTGATCATCACCGATCCCCGCCCCGGGGAATCCAGGGACTGGTACCGCGTCCGGCTCGGCGGCTATTCCTCGAGAGACAGGGCCGATCAGCTCCTCGATAAGCTGAATGCAGCCGAGAACAAGAGAACGGACTATCGGGTCGTTCAGGACTAGCCGGGGCCCTGGCGCCCCGACCTCGATCCTGACGCCGATCACCTCATCTTGAAGGGAAAGCCTGACCATGACGAACAACGAAAGATCGACCGATCTCATGGCCCGCCTCGACGGCCTTTTCGAGAAGCTCGAAGAGGTCCGGGGTTTTCTTTGACCTAGATCGCAAGAAAACCGAATGGGACGCCCTCAACGCCCGCCTGTCCTCCCCTGAAACCTGGAAGGACCAAAAAACCTCCCAGTCCCTTCAGCAGCAGAAGAAGAGGCTCGAGAAGGACCTCCAATTCTTCAGACAGCTCCGGGAAGCAAAGGACGAGATCGATGTCCTGAGGGAGCTCGCCGACGAGGGCGAGAGCGTCGAAGCCGATATCGCAGCTTCGATCAGAAAGCTCGAGGACGGGTTGGAGGAAGGAGAGCTCCGGGCCCTCTTCTACGACGAGGACGACCCCCGCAACGCCATCCTCACCATCCATCCGGGGGCCGGCGGCACGGAGTCCCAGGACTGGGCCCAGATGCTGTTCCGGATGTATCTCCGGTACGCCGAGCGGAAGGGCTTCAAGGTGGAGGTCCTCGACCAGCAACCGGGCGAAGAGGCCGGGCTGAAGAGCGCGACCGTCCGGATCGAGGGCGACTACGCCTTCGGCAACCTGAGCCAGGAGGCGGGCGTCCACCGCCTCGTCCGCATCTCCCCTTTCGACGCCGCCAAGAGGCGTCACACCTCCTTCGCCGCGGTCTTCGCCTACCCGGAGGTCGACGAAGACATCCAGATCGACATCAACCCGGACGAGCTGCGCGTCGACACCTACCGGGCCTCGGGGGCCGGCGGCCAGCACGTCAACCGGACGGATTCGGCCATCCGCATCACCCACGTCCCGACCGGGATCGTCGTCCAGTGCCAGAACGAGCGCTCCCAGCACAAGAACCGGGCCTCGGCCATGAAGATCCTCAAGGCCCGCCTCTACGAGGTCGAGAAGAAGAAGCGGAACGCGAAGCTGGAAAAGCTCGAGGACGCGAAATCCGAGATCGCCTGGGGCAACCAGATCCGCTCCTACGTCCTCCACCCTTACCGGATGGTCAAGGACCTCCGGACCCGGGTCGAGACGGGGGACACCGACAAGGTCCTCGACGGCGACCTCGACGACTTCGTCAAGGCCGCCCTGATCCTCAGGAAGAAGGCGGCCCTCCCTTGACCGCCCGGGCTTGAAGTCCGGACGGCGAAAAGGTAAGATGGATTACTGAAAATTCTCCGCTCTGGGCGTAAGAGACGCCAGAGCGTGACCGACATCCCGGCGGAAGGATACAGAGCATGGCCGGCAACGACGAACCGCTCGACGACAACCGGCGGACAAGGCCCGGGGGCGAGGAATTCCTCCCGCCCCTGGAGTTCGCATCCATCATCATCCTGCTCTACTTCCCGGCCCTCATCCAGCTCGGGCACATGGACGACCCCGTGACCGGCAAACGGGCGGAGAACCTGGATCTGGCCCGGCGGAACATCGACCTCCTCGACCTGCTCAAGGACCGGACCAAGGGCAATCTCGAGAATGAGGAGAAGGAGTTCCTCGAGGGGGCTGTCGATCAGCTCAAGGCGGCCTACCTCCGGAAGATCGACGCTCTGAAGATGTGATCCCATGGTCGTGTATCGCGGCCTGGACGCCGTCCGGTCCTCCTCCCGGCCCGCCGCCGTGGCCGTCGGCAACTTCGACGGTCTCCATCTCGGCCACCGGAAGATCCTGAGCCGGCTCTGCGCGCTGGCCCGGGAGCACGGTCTGCGGTCCCTCGTCCTGACGTTCCACCCTCACCCGGAAAGGGCCCTGGGCAGGAAGTCGGTCAAGATGATCGACACCCTCGAGCAGCGGATGGCCCGGTTCAAGGAAACCTGCGTCGACGCCGTCGCGGTGACCTCTTTCGACACGTCTTTCGCCGGGCTGGGATGCCGGGCCTTCGCCCGGGAGGTCCTGCAAGAGAGGCTGAGAGCCCAGGAGGTGGTCGTCGGCACGAACTTCCGTTTCGGGCGGAACAGGCGAGGCGACACCTCCCGTCTCTGGGACTTAGGCCGTGAGATGGGCTTCGAGGTCCACATCGTTCCCCCCGTGCTCCTAGACGGCGAGGTCATCAGCTCGAGCGCCGCCCGCCGACTCCTCGACCGCGGCCTCGTCGATCGGGCCGCCCGCCTCCTCGGACGGCCCTACGAGATCGCCGGGCGGGTCGTCGGGGGCCGGGGCCTGGGCCACGGCCTCGGATTTCCCACCGCCAACCTCATGACGGCGAACGAGATCCTGCCGACCGGGGTCTACATTTCCGAAACCGTCCGGAAGGGGCGGGCCTGGCCGTCGGTGACCAGCATCGGCACGAACCCCACTTTCGGGCCGGGCCCCTTGAGCGTCGAGACCCATGTCCTCGACCGCCGGCCGTCTCTCGACGGAACCCTTCTCACGGTCCGCCTCCTGCGCAGGATCAGGCCGACGCGGAAGTTCCCGGGACCGGGGCCTCTGGCGTCCCGGATAGCGCGCGACGTCGGGGAGGCCAGGGCCTTTTTCGAGGCCCGCCGCGCATCGGGTTGACATTTGCCGGACGATAAGGCATCTTCAGGACGACGGAGCGGAGCAAGCCGCGAGGAGTGAACCCATGGAAGAGAAGATCAAGGCCCGGATCATGGACGCCAACAAGATCCGGCGCGTCATCGCCCGCATGGCCACCGAGATCATCGAGACCAACAGGAACCTCAAGAACCTGGTCATCGTCGGCGTCAAGACGCGGGGCATCGCCATCGGCAGGCGTATCGCCCAGCTCGTCGACGACCTCGAGGGCGTCGCCATCCCCGTCGGCATTCTCGACATCACCCGCTACCGGGACGACGTTCCGGCCCCGAAGGCCAAGGCCGCTCTCGAGCCCGCGGAGATCGGGTTCTCCATCTCCAAGAAGGACGTCCTCCTCATCGACGACGTCCTGATGACCGGCCGGACCATCCGGGCCGCCATGGACGCCATCATCGACCGGGGGCGGCCCCAGTCCATCCAGCTGGCCGTCCTCATCGACCGCGGTCACCGGGAGCTGCCCATCCGGCCGGATTACGTCGGCAAGGTCCTGCCGACCTCCCGGCGCGAGATCGTCAAGGTCCGCCTGAAGGAAATGGGCTCGGCCGACGAAGTCCTGATCGTCGAGCCGGCCAAGCTCGTCTCGAGGAAGCGCCGTTGACCCTGCTCATCCGCAACGGCCGCCTGGTGGACCCCGCGACCGGGGTCGACGCCCTTCTCGACATCCTCGTCGCCGGCGGCCGGATCGCCGAGGTCGGGCCTAAGATCGCCGCCGTCCCCCCCCTTAGGACGATCGATGCCACCGGCCTGGTCGTCGTCCCTGGGCTGATCGACATGCACGTCCATCTCAGGGAGCCCGGCTACGAGGCCAAAGAGACCATCGCCACGGGCGCCCGGGCCGCAGCCTGCGGCGGATTCACGACGGTCTGCGCGATGCCCAACACGAACCCCGTCAACGACGATCCCGCCGTCACCGGGGCCATCCTGGCCGAAGCCGCCCGCAGCGCCATTGTCAACATTCTGCCGGTCGCGTCCGTCACCCGCGGCTCCCGGGGCGAGGAATTGGTCGACATGCCGGCCCTCAAAGCGGCCGGGGCGGTCGCCTTTTCCGACGACGGCCGCCCGATCATGAACAGCCGGATCATGCGCAGCGCCATCTCCGCGGCCGAGGAGGCCGGGGCGTTCGTCATCGACCACTGCGAGGATGCGGCCTTGGCCGCCGGCGGATGTCTTCACGAAGGGCTGGTCTCGGCCCGTCTCGGCCTGCCCGGCATCCCTTCGGCCGCCGAGGAGATCATGATCGCCCGCGACCTCATCCTGGCCGAAGCCGCCGGGGCCCGCATCCACGTCGCGCACATATCGACGGCGGGCGGGCTCCGGAGCGTCCGCGAAGCCAAATCCCGAGGCGTCCGGGTATCCGTCGAAGCGACGCCTCACCACCTCCTGCTGACCGATGCGGCCCTCGAGTCCCGGGACACGGATCTCAAGATGAACCCTCCCCTGCGCCCGCCCGCCGACGTGGACGCCCTGGTCGAAGGCCTGCGGACCGGCGACGTGGACGTCATCGCCACGGATCACGCCCCTCACACCGCGGAAGACAAGAGCCAGGAGTTCGGCCTGGCGCCCTTCGGGGTGGTCGGTCTCGAAACGGCCGTTCCGCTCGTGCTCGACCGCTTCGTCCACCGGAACGTCATCACCTTGGAACGCTTCGTCGAGCTCCTGTCCGTCAATCCCGCGCGTCTGCTGGGCCTTAACGCCAAGGGCCGTGTCGCCCCGGGGGCCGATGCCGACCTGACGATCCTGGACCTCGACCGCGAGGTGACGGTCGACAGGAGCCGGTTCGAATCCAAAGGAAAGAACACGCCGTTCCACGGCTGGAGGCTCAGGGGGGCGGCCGTCATGACCATCGTCAAAGGGCGGATCGTCCATCCCTTCGATGGGGGCGTCCGCGCGTCGCGAGCGTGAATCTGCGAGTCGAGGAGCCGCCGTGGACGGCTTGAAACCCGAGAAGCTCGAAAAGCTCATCGGATACGAGTTCGCGGACAAAACCCTCCTGACGAGGGCCCTGACCCACACCTCCCACGCCTACGAGACGAGCCCGGGCCACCCGAAGGACAACGAGCTTCTGGAATTCCTCGGCGATTCGGTCGTCGGGCTGGTGACGGCCGAATTCTATCACGGCGCATTCCCGGGCCGGAGCGAAGGAGAACTGTCGAAGCTCAAGGCTTCGGCGACCAGCACGATCGCCCTGGCCCGCCTGGCCCGCAAGGTCAAGCTGGACAAGGCCATTCGCCTCGGACGGGGGGAGGAGCGGAGCGGCGGGAGGAAGAAAAGCTCGATCCTGGCCGGGGCCTTGGAAGCTCTGGCCGGCGCTGTCTTTCTCGACGGGGGATTCGAAGCCGCCCGATATTTCTTCGGCGGGCTCCTGAGAGACTCCATCGAGCCCTTCCGAGGCCAGGCCCTCGGGATCAACAACGCCAAGTCCGCCCTTCAGGAATGGCTGCAGAAAGCCGGGCGGCCGGCGCCGACCTACCGGCTGCTCTCCGAATGCGGACCGTCCCACGACAGGACGTTCGTCGTCGAAGTGGCCGTCGAGGACAGCCCGCTGGCCAAAGCCCGGGGCGCCTCCAAGAAGCTCGCCGAGCAGAAAGCCGCGGAAAAGGCCCTCAAGTCCCATTTCGGACGGAGGCTGAAGAGGATCTCGCCCGAGGCCTTGCTCATCGAGCCGGTCGACTGAGCTCGGGTCCCATCCGCCCCCCGGTCGGGTGGTCTTTCTAGGTGCTCATCAGGACGGCGATCGGCCTGAGCCCGGGGACGTTCTGACAGAAGATCTTGATGGCGGCCGTGAACGGGACGGCCAGGACCAGGCCCGACAACCCCCAAAGCCAACCCCAGAAGAGGAACGAGAAGAGGACGACGAGGGGGCTCAGGTCCATGCCCTGGCCCATGGCCCGTGGCTCCACGAAGCTGGCCAGGAAAGAGTCCAGCCCCACGGTGATGACCAGGATCCAGAGCGGCGCCCAGAGGGTCCCGAGCTGGAAGAAGGCGAAGCTCACCCGCAGGACGGCGGCGACGATCGAACCGATGTAGGGGATGAAATTCAGGATAAAGGCCAGAAAACCGAAGAGCAGGGCGAAATCCACGCCGAAAATGGTCAGGACGACCCAGACCTGAAAGCCGGTCCCGAGGCTGATCGCCGTTTTGATCACGATGTACTTCCGGACCTGGCTGTTGGCCGCCGCGAGAATCGCTGTGATCCGGCCGGCTTGATCGGGGCTGAAGATCTTCCGGACCCTGGCCAGCCCCTTTCCGCGACCCGCGACGATGACAACGAGGAAGAGGAAGACCAGGAGGAGCTTCAGGACGAAGGCCAGGAACGGACCCAGGCCGGACAGGATGAGGGACGCCGTCCTGTCGAAATCGATCTTCTCGAGGACCGAAGAGACGTCGAGATGGAAAGGGCCGACGCCCTTGTCCAGGAGCAGAGAGAGCTCGGTCAATCTCTGCTGATACTTGGGCAGTTCCGTTGCCAGCGTCTTGCCGCTCGAATAGACGAGGGTTCCCAGGAGGTAGAGGAGGACGAAAGCCAGGAGAAGAACGACAGCCGCGGCGGCCGGCCTGGGGAAACGGCGCTTCTCGAGGAACCCCAGCGCCGGATCGAGGATATAGGAGAAGAAAACGGCCAGCAGGATGGGAAAAAGGAACGGCTTGGCGACTTTGAGGAAAGCGGCGGCGGCGAATAGGACGATGGCCGCGACGGCCGCCCCGAGGAACCTGTCTCTATCCACGAAGCCATACTCCTTTGCGCCGGGGGCTGGCGGATAGCGCGTCGGCGTCATCCGCAGGTCAGGGCATTTGGGCCGACGCTCGGGCCAGGGACCCCTTCAGCTGTCCGAGGAGCTTTTCACCCGACGCCTCCAGTCCGTCGGGCACCCGAGTGACCCCGCAAAGGACATCGGCCGGGCCGGCGATGTCCTT
>JAWOHF010000093.1:0-8557 GCA_046496285.1 Candidatus Aminicenantota bacterium | reverse complement strand
GAAGCTTCGAGCTTGCCGAGGTCCCTCTGTGCCGGAGGGAGGACGAAGATGTCATACACGGCGATTCTTGAGATAGCCGTCGAGGGAAACAGCTTGGCTCTCGAGGGCCCGCAGGGTCTTCATATCCAACAGATCTTCCTTGAGTTCTTCGCGATCGAGCTGTTCCAGGATCGCCTTCTCGACGAAGAAGCCGTATTTCACGCCTCTCTCGCGGCAGAAGCGCTTGGCCCGCTCGGCGACGGCGGGGTCGATCTTGACGGCCAGGACTGTCTTTTGCTCTTTCATGTCGGTTCCATGATAGCGTTGAAAATGAACCTTGTCAATATAAAGTTATATTATTCAAACTTATTTTATAACAAAAGCCCCTCTTTCTTTATTCCGAATCACTGTCGGCTTGGCACCCTTACCGCGGCGGGAGGTTCGCGCCAGCTAACAATTCCGGGAAACGGCGGTCATCCCCTCAAAACGCCCGATAATCCGCTGGCCGGGCCCGAAAGGTCCGGGCATGATGGGACTGAGTATTCCCTAAGCCGGATGCCCTCGCCCGCGGGTCACTTCAGGTTGCCCGGATTGGAGCCGTCCGAGCACTTGGTACCTTCGCCGGACGAATCCATAGGGGAGCCCGCCGGCCTGATCCGGTACGCTCCGTTGACGGACCACAGGCCGGATCGACCGTCGATCCTGACGTTGGCGGACAAGGACTTGGTTCCGGCCGTCGCCCAGCTGTGGTTCCGGGTGATCTTCTTCGTCGTTTTCCCTTCGAGGAAGGGGATCTTGATGGTTTCGATCTGCTTCCCTTCCACCGCGAAAAAGACCTTGATCCCCTCGATCCTGTCGGCGCTGTTGTTCTTCACCCAGACGTGGATGTCCCTTTTCCCGCCGATCGGCGCCGTTTTGCCGTCGCTGATGCAGACCGTCAAGAGGTCGTCGTCGGCCGTGTCGACGGGTGTCATTATCTTGCCGGAGAGGCAGACATCGCTTTCCTCGGAAGAATCTGAGGGCTGGTTCGCATACCTGACCCGGTAGGCGGCTTTGACGACGATGTTCTCCTTAAAACCGGGCAGATGGACCATCGCGGTGATGGATTTGGTGCCGACGGTCGACCAGCTGTGATTCCGGGTCTTGACGTAGGTATCGTTCGGGCCCAGCCGGTCGATCGTGTCATTCTGGATGCCCTTGCCTTCCACCGCGAACGACAGCTTGAGCCCTCGGATCTCGGTGGCCTGGTTGTTCGTCACCTTGACGTGGATGTCCCGCTTCCCTCCGATCGGAGGCGTTTTCCCGTTGCTGACGCAGACCGTCAGGTCGGCGGCCGGGAGCATGCGCGTCATGGGCACCGGCTTGATGGGCGCCGCTTGGGCCGGTGCGCTCTCCGGCCCGGCCGTCGAAAGTTCGCCCGTCTGACGCTCTCCCGGCAGGGCCGGGGCAAGAAAGAGAAGCAGCGTCGTCACCAAGATGGCTTTTTTCATCGCCTCGTCCTCCTTTCCCCCCTGTCGAGAAGATACTAAAACCTGGGGAAGAAGATGTCAACCTTCGTTTTCGGCGGCCGGCCGCCGGGGCCGGGCGGGCGATCTCGCCCGAACGAACTTCTCGGCCCTCCATTGAACTCCGCGGCGATAATTGAGATGATGGGGCCCTTCAGGACTGGAGGTGCCCCCGATGATGACCCGCAGAGACTTCGTCGTCAGTTCGGCGGTCCTCGGCGGGGGGGCGGCCCTCCTCGGCCTCCCGGCCGCCTGCTCCCGGAGAGCCATGACCCCGCCGAAGAGCACGGTCGTCTCGGCGGCCGCCGAGGACATGCTCGACGGGCTCCGCTACAATCCCGACGCCGTCCATCGGGCTTTCTCGGGAGGCCTCCGGGAGATGACCGGGGAGCGGACCCTCGAGGGCGCATGGGCCTCGATGTTCGGCCCGGACGACGTCGTCGGGATCAAGGTCAACTGCATCGGCGCCCCGCGGATCTCCTCTTCCCGCGAATCGATCGACGAGACCATCCGGGGCCTGAAGAGCGCCGGGGTCAGGGAGAACAACATCATCGTCTGGGACCACATGGACCAGGCCTTCCGCAACACGGGGCTCAAGGTCAACCGCGGCCCGCAGGGCGTCCGCGTCCACGGGACCTCGGACAAGAGCGGGGTCACCGTTCCCTGGGCGGAGGGCTTTGACCGCGACGTTTATATATGCCTCGAGGCGGGGACCTTGAAACGGTTCCGGGAGCTCGTCAAAGGGGGCTTCGCCGACGGCGGCACCCACCGGCAGCTCTTCAATTCCTGCGCCTGGCTGTGGATGCTCATCAGCCTGGGGAACGAGAGGGCCCAGGAATATCGCGACGACATCCGCCGCCTCTACATGGATTACGAGGACCGGGAAGGGATCCGGCGCATCGCCGAAGATGTCGCGGGCAAGTTCGACAACGTCGTCATCGAGGACGAGGACAAGTCCTTCCTCTCGACGATCGTGACCAGGGACATCACCAAGCTCGTCAACATCGCCGTTCTCAAGCACAACGAGGACAGCGGCGTGACCTGGGCGACGAAGAACATCGCTCTGGGGGTCACGACGAACAAGGTCCGGTTCCACATCGACTATTGCACGGAAGCCATCCCCGAGATCTTGGCGTTGCCCTGCCTCAAGGACAAGATGGCCCTCCACATCGGGGAGGCGGCCAAGATCTCGACGGTCAGCGTCGCCGGGGCCCAGCTGGCCATGGACAACCGGATCTTTTTCAGCCGCGACCCGGTGGCGATGGACGCGGTCGGGCTCGAGATCCTCGAGGAGAAACGACTGGAAAAGGGGCTGGAGTCGGTCCGGGGCATCTCGACCCACGTCGCCGCCTGCGCGCGGAAGGGCCTTGGGACCGCCGACCTCCGGAAGATCGACGTCCGGGAGATCGTGGTCTGAAGGCCCACCCCTCGCGACCCCGCCCCTTCAAGGATGGGGAAAAACAGAAAACGCTCCCCAGGTAGAGAAAAAAGTCCGGGCCGGCTACTCGGCCCAGCCGAGCTTCTCTTTGACCAGGGAGTAATAGCTCCGGCGCGGCGAGGTCACGAGCAGGAGCTCGAAAGGCGCCTTGCGGATCTCGACCGTGTCGCTGGGGGCCATGAGGCCTCCCCTCTGGCCGTCGAGGGTCAGAAAGACGTCCTCGCCGGCCGTCAGGAGCCTGACGCCGATGACCGAGGTCGGAGGCACCACCAGCGGCCGGAAGGTCAGGGTGTGGGGACAGATGGGCGTGACCACGACGGCCGCCACCTGAGGGTGGACGATGGGGCCGCCGGCGGCGAGCGAATAGGCCGTCGACCCGGTCGGCGTCGAGACGATCAGCCCGTCGGCTTTGAGCGAAGCCACCTCCCGGCCGTCGATCGAGATGCCCAGCTCGATCATCCGGGCCACGGCGCCCTTGGTGACGACGACGTCGTTGAGGCAGTAGGAGGCGCCGTTGGCGGACCGGCACTCGAGGAGCCAGCGCGGGCTGACAATGTCGGCCCCGCCGGCCAGGAAGCTGTCGAGGGCCACGGTCGCCTCGCTGACGGTGATCTCGGTCAGGAACCCCAGCCGTCCCAGGTTGACGCCCATGACCGGGACTCCGGCCTGGGCCGCATAGTGGGCGACGCTGAGCAGGGTGCCGTCGCCCCCGAGGACGACGACGAGATCGGAGGCGGCGGCGACCTCGGCCCGGGGCAGCCCGCGCGGGCGGCCGATCTTGCGGGCGGCCTCGTCCTCCAGGACGCAGGCGATGCCGCGGGCCTCGAAATAGTCGACGAGGATCTTCAAGATGCCCTCGACCGACGGGGCATGGGGCTTGATGACGATGCCGGCCTTGCGCACGTCTTTCATCTTATGCATGGCTCGCCGCCTCCTTGATCCATGACGGAATGAGGTCCCGGTTGAGGTCCGGCTTTCCCTTGGCCCACCGGGCGAAGAACTCGCGGTTCCCTTTCTGGCCGCGGGTCGAGCACGCGAAGAGCCCCTCGAGCCCGAAGCCGAGCTCCCGGGCCCCCTCGACGACCCGGGCCAAGACGTCCTCGTGGATGACGGGGTCCCGGACAACCCCCTTTTTCCCGACCTGCTTGCGCCCGGCCTCGAACTGAGGCTTGATCAGGGTCAGAAGCACCCAGTCCCCGGGGATCTCGCGGAGGGCGGGCAGGACTTTGAGGAGGGAGATGAAGGACAGGTCCAAAGTGACGACGCCCGGCGCCTCTCCGATGTCTTCGGCGGCCAGGTGACGGGCGTTCTTCTCGACGAGAACGACGCGCGGATCCCGGCGCAGGGCCCAGTCAAGCTGTTTGGTGTCGACGTCCACGGCGTAGACCTTCCCGGCCCCCCGTTGGAGCAGGCAGTCGGTGAAACCGCCCGTGGAGCTTCCGACGTCCAAGGCGACCTCGCCGCGAACCCCGATCCCGAAGCGGTCGAGGGCCTCCTCGAGCTTGAGGCCGCCGCGCCCGACATAGGGCAGGGGCTTTTGGACGAGGAGGTCGGCGGTCTCGTCGACGAGCTCCCCCGCCTTGAGGACGGCCCGCCCGCCGCTCGAAACCAGCCCGGCCATGACTAGAGCCTGGGCTTTTTCCCGGCTGGGCGCGAGGCCGCGCTCGACCAGGAGTCTATCCGTCCGTTTTCTCATCGCCGCATGAACAGAGGGGGTCCCGGAATACTTCCCGGAACCGTTCGACGAGGCCATCGACGTCCAGGCCGAGCATCCGCCGGATCTCCTCCGACTTGCCCACCGGGAAGAGGTCCAGAGGCAGGCCGATGGATTTGAACCGGATGCCGAAGCGTTTCTCCCGGTCGAGAAACTCGCGGACGGCGCTCCCCGCGCCCCCGGCCTGGACGCCTTCCTCGACCGTGACGATGGTCCGACCGGGCCCGGCGAAGCGGAGGAGGATGTCCTCGTCCAAGGGCTTGACGAACCGGGCGTTGACCACGGCCAGCGAGAGGCCTTCGTTCTCCAGCAGGCGGGCGGCCGCGAGGGCCGGGTAGACCATGTTCCCGAACGCGAGGACGAGGTCCCGGCCCTCCTTGAGGACCTCGCTCTGCCCGACGGGGATCGTCCTGAAGTCCTCGTCCATCGGCACGCCCAACCCCCTGGCTTTGGGGAACCGGATGGAAACCGGGTGTCCGTAGGACAGGGCCGACCACATCATGTGCTGAAGCTCGTTCTCGTCCCGCGGCGCACAGACGATCATGTTGGGCATGTGCCGGAGGTAAGCGATGTCGTTGACGCCTTGGTGCGTGGGCCCGTCGTCGGGGACGATGCCCGCCCGGTCCAGGGCGAAAACGACCGGCAGGTCCATCAGGCAGACGTCGTGGTAGACCTGGTCGTAGGCCCGCTGGAGGAACGTGGAATAGATGGCCACGACGGGCTTGAGCCCCGAGACGGCCAGGCCGGAGGCGAAGGTTACGGCGTGCTGCTCGGCGATGCCGACGTCGAAGAAGCGGTCCGGGTATCTCTTCGAGAACCCGTGGAGCCCCGTGCCCTCGCCCATGGCCGCGGTGATGGCCACGACCTTCTTGTCCATTCCGGCGATCTTGACCAGGGCCTCGCCAAACACTCCGGAGAACGAAGGCGCCGATTCGCTGTTCAGCGGCTCGCCGGTCGAGATGTGGAACGGTCCGGCGCCGTGGAATTTCTCCGGATGGGAGCGGGCCGGCTGGTAGCCCCGGCCCTTCTGCGTCACGCACTGGATGAGGATGGGCCCGTCGTATTTCTTGGCCAGCGCGAAGGCCTCGGTGAGAGACTCGATGTTGTGGCCCTGGACCGGTCCGACGTAGCGGATCCCCAGCTCGGTGAAGACGAGCCCCGGGAAAATGGTCTTCTTGATCAGCTCCTCGAAGGCCCGGCCGGCCCTGATGAGCGGCCAGCCGATCTTGGGGATGTTCCTGAGGATGGATTTGGCCTGGTCCTTGATCCGGATGATGTGCTGGCCGGACACGAGGTAGGACAGATATTTCGACCAGGCCCCGACGTTGGCCGAGATGGACATCTCGTTGTAGTTGAGGACGATGATCAAGCGGGTCTTGAGGTGGCCGATCTGGTTCAGGGCCTCCAGGGCCACTCCCCCGGTCAGGCTCCCGTCGCCGACGACGGCGATGACGTGGTGGTCTTCGCCCGCCTTGTCCCGGGCGACGGCCATGCCCAGGGCCGCCGACAGGGCCGTCGAGGCGTGGCCCGTATTGTACGGGTCGTGCTCGCTCTCCTCGCGGCAGGGGAAGCCCAGGATGCCGCCGCACTTCCGGAGGCCGCGGAACCGCTCCCGGCGGCCGGTCAGGATCTTGTGGGTGTAGCACTGGTGGCCGACATCCCAGACGATCTTGTCCCGCGGCGAGTCGAAGGCGGAGTGGAGGGCCAGGGTCAGCTCGACGACGCCCAGGTTGGAGCCCAGGTGCCCGCCGTTCTTGGAGACCGTCTCGAGGATGAGAACCCGGATCTCGTCCGCCAGCTGCGAAAGCTCCTGGCGGGAGAGCTTCCGGACGTCGGCGGGTTGGCGGATCCTGTCGAGGACCACGGCTATTTTGCCTCCCCGTCATCGTCCTCTTCGGGCTCTCCGGCCTCGAAGTCCTCGGTCCGCAGGGCGCCTTTCTCGTCCTTGAGCAGGATCTCGATCTTCCGTTCGGCCTTGTCCAGCTCGCCGCGCAGGAATCGCGTCAGCTTGACGCCCTTCTCGAACAGAGCCAGGGATTCGTTGAGGGAGATCCCTCCCTTTTCGAGCTTGGCCACGATCTGCTCGAGCTCGGTCAGGGCTTTCTCGAAGGTCATATTGGTCATGAGCTCTCCTTCAGGAACCGCGATTCCAGGAGTTTCTTGCGGTCGACGCTGCGGACCTGGGCCTGGAACTCGCCCTTGTAAAAGGAGACGATGACCGTCTCCCCCGCGGCGAGCTCCTCGACCTTGCGGACCAGACGCAGCCCGCCGTCCTGCCAGACCAGGGCATAGCCCTTCTTCAGAACGGCGAGGGGGCTGAGGGCATGGAGGGCCGCCGAAAGACGCTCCCAGGCTCCTTCGCGGTCCCGATGCTCGGCCCGAACGAGGTGGACCAGCTTTTCGGCGTGGAGGAGGGCCCGGCCCTTCATCTCCGCGAGGCCCTGGCGCTCGGTGCGGACGACGTTCCGGGCCCGGCTGTCGAGGTCGTCCACGCGCTGCCCGAGGTTCAGGAGCCGGATCCGGAAATTCTGGAAGATCCGGTGCTGGGCCAGGTCGGCGACCCCGGAGCGCCGCTCCTGGAGGTCGTATCGCAGGAGCTCGGCCGCCCGGCGGGCCAGGGAGTCGATGCGCTCCTGGAAGGCTTCCTCTTTCTCGATGACCATCTCGGCGGCCGCCGAGGGCGTCGAGGCCCGGACGTCGGCCACGAAGTCGGCGATGGTGAAATCGATCTCGTGCCCGACCGCGGAGATGACCGGCTTGGGCGAGCGGGCGATGGCCCGGGCCACGGCTTCCTCGTTGAAGGCCCAGAGGTCCTCGATGGAGCCCCCGCCGCGGCCGACAATGATGACGTCGATCTCCGGCCGGGCGCCCAGGTGATCGAGCCCTTCGGCGATCTCCCGGGCCGCCCCCTCGCCCTGGACCTTGGCCGGGTAGATGAGGACGCGCAGCTTGGCGTAGCGGCGCTCGAGGACCCGGAGGATGTCGCGGATGGCCGCCCCCGTCGGCGAGGTGACGACCCCGATCGTCCGCGGCCGGAGAGGGAGCTTCTTCTTCCGCCCGGGCTCGAACAGCCCCTCGGCCTTGAGCTTGGCCTTGAGCTGCTCGAAGGCCAGCTGAAGGGCCCCCTTGCCTTTGGGCTCGACCAGGTCGACGTAGAGCTGGTAGTCGCCGCGAGGCTCATAGACGCTGATCTTTCCCCGGCAGATGACCTTGAGGCCGTCCTTCATCTCGAAGGCGACTTTGCGGGCCTGGCTCTGCCACATGACGGCCTTGAGGACCGGGGAATTCAGGGCAACCTTTTCGTCCTTGAGGGTGAAGAAGACGTGCCCGGAGGCGGCCCGCTTGTAGCCGGAGACCTCGCCCTCGACCAGGACCTGGGGGAAGGCGACCTCGAGGGCGGTCTTGATGAGCTCGGTCAACTCGGAGACCGAGTAGACCCGCTCGCGCTCGACCAGCCCCTTAGGCATCGCCTCCGTCCTCCGCCAGGACCTCGCGCCGGATGGCCAGGGCTTTTCCCGTGGCCGGGTCGATCTCGATGAAAACTCCGGACAGGAACAACCCGTCCCGGGAAGGTTCGAAACGCTGCGGCCGCGAGGTCAGGAACCGCTGGAGGGCCTGGTCCCGGGCGATGCCGATCACAGCATTGCGGCCGCCGGCCATGCCCGCGTCCGTGATGTAGGCCGTGCCCTTGGGCAGGATCCGCTCGTCGGCCGTCGGGACGTGGGTGTGGGTGCCGATGACGGCCGAGACCCGGCCGTCGAGATACCAGCCGAGGGCCTGCTTCTCGGAGGTCGCCTCGGCGTGGATGTCGACGATGATGATCGGGGTTTCGGCGGCCAGGGCGGCGACCTCCTCGTCGGCCCTCCGGAAAGGGCAGTCCAGGGGCTCCATGAAGACCCGGCCCTGGAGGTTCAGCACGGC
>JAWOHF010000060.1:0-3039 GCA_046496285.1 Candidatus Aminicenantota bacterium | reverse complement strand
GACCTCGGGGATGGGGAACACCTCTTCGGCCACGATCCGGGCCTTGGCGTCGTTCTCGAAGGCCACGGCCAGGACCCGGCCGCCGCGGGCCTGGACCTCGGAGATGTTGCCCAGCATCTTCTCGTAAACCCGGTCGCGGGGGACGAGGGCCAGGGTCGTCATGCCCTCGTCGATCAGGGCGATGGGGCCGTGCTTCATCTCCCCGCCGGCGTAGCCCTCGGCGTGGGTGTAGGAGATCTCCTTGAGCTTGAGGGCCCCCTCCAGGGCGATGGGGAAGTTGATCCAGCGACCCAGGAAAAGGTAGTGCTCGCAGCTCAGGAAATTCCGGGCGACCCGCTCGATATCGGCGGCCCTCGCGAGGACCGTCTCCATCTTGTGCGGCACCCGCTGCAGCTCCTCGATGAGGGGCCGGACGGCCTCCGGTCCGAGGGTCTTTTTGGCCTGGGCGAAGGCCAGGGCGAAGAGCGACAGGGCGGCCATCTGGCCGACGAAGGTCTTGGTCGCCGCGACCCCGATCTCCGGCCCCGAGTGGGTGTTGAGAACGCCGTCCGCCTCCCGGGCCATGGTCGAGTTGACGCTGTTCGTGACGGCCACGACGGCCCGGGCCTGGTCGCGCACGGCCCGCAGGGCGGCCAGGGTGTCGGCCGTCTCGCCGGACTGCGAAATGCCCAGGACCAGGGTCCCGCGGTCCATGGTGAAATCGCGGGCCCGGAGCTCGGAGGCGTATTCGACGTCGACGGGCACGCGGCCCAGCGTTTCCAGAAGGTACTTGCCGACCAGGGCGGCGTGGTAGGAGGTGCCGCAGGCCACCAGGACGACCCGCTTGGAGTCCCGGAAGATCTTGGGGTCGATGCCGGCGTCACCCAGGAAGACGCGGCCCGATTCGAGGGCCAGGCGGCTTTTCAGGGAATCTCGGACGACGTCGGGCTGTTCGAAGATCTCCTTGGCCATGAAGTGGGCGAAGCCCTTTTTCTCGATCATCTCCGCTTCCCACGTCAGGACCTCGACCGGCTTCTCGACGGGCTCCCCGGCGAACGTTGTGCAGCGGACCCCGGAGGACGTGAGGACGGCGATCTCGCGGTCCGCGAGATAGGACACGCGCCGCGTGTGCTGGAGAAGCGGCGTGATGTCGGACGACACGAAGGACTCCCCCGAGCCGTACCCGACGACGACGGGCGGTCCGTTTCGGGCGGCGACGATCCTGTCCGGCTCGCGATGCGAGATGCAGGCTACGGCGAAGGAGCCTTCGAGCTCGGCGACCGTCCTGCGGACGGCCTCCTCCAGGGAGCCGTTGTAGTGATTCTCGAGGAGGTGGACGATGACCTCCGTGTCCGTCTCCGTCCGGAAGACGTGGCCCTCGGCGCGCAGCCTCTCCTTCAGGGCCCAGTAGTTCTCGATGATCCCGTTGTGGACCAGGGCCAGGGTCCCCGTGCAATCCGTGTGGGGATGGGCGTTGTCCTCGCTCGGCCGCCCGTGGGTCGCCCACCGCGTGTGGCCTATGCCGCAGGGCCCGGCGACGGGGTTCGACCGGAGATTTTCCTCGAGGTCCCGGATCTTGCCTTTGACCCGCCGGCGTTCGATCCGGCCCCCGTTGAGGACGGCGATCCCGGCCGAGTCGTAGCCGCGGTATTCGAGCCGTCGCAATCCTTCGAGCAGGTCCGGGACGATATCCCGGGACGCCGCGCAACCGATGATTCCGCACATGATCCTTCTCCTTCAGTCGTTGTCGGCCGGCTCTTCGTCCTCGGGCTCGGGGCCGGGAGGGGGCGCCTGGAGGCCGATGAGGGGCAGGTACTCGGCCCCCTCGTGGTGGGGATTCAGGGACCTGACGATGCGGACATCCGGGGCCTGGGTGAGATCGACCACCTCGCCGGCGTTCTCCGGGGCGATGATCTGGACGGACGGGCGGAAGATGTCCTGTTCGTTGACGGCCCGGACGACGCCGACCCGGCCGTCGCTCAGGGAGGCCAGGGTCCCCAGGGGCCAGACGCCCATGAACTGGAAGAACTTGTCCAAAAGCTCCGGGTCGAAGATCTTGCCCCGGTCGAGAATCATCAGCTCGTGGATCTTCTCGGGCGGATAGTCCTTTTTGTAGGACCGTTTGAGGGCCAAGGCGTCGTAGACGTCGCAGATGGTGACCATCATGGAGGCCGGGTGGGGTTTGCGGGCGTAGGGCGACTTGGGGTAGCCGGTCAGGTCGTAGCGGAGGTGGTGCTCGTAGGCGACGATGATGGGCAGCATGCCCAGGGAGTCCTTGTAGCCGTCGAGGATCCGGGCCCCGAGCAGGGGGTGATTGCGGACCTGGACGAATTCGCCCTCCGACAGCTTGTCCTTCTTCTGGATGACCTTGAGCGAGATGTAGAGCTTGCCGACGTCGTGGTAGAGGGCGGCGATGCCCAGGTCCAGGGTGTCGTCCTTGGAGAACTGGAGCTTCGAGCCGAAGAACATGGACAGCAGGGTGACGTTGAGGAGATGGACGAAGGTCACCAGGTCCCGGCGCTTGACCGAGACGAGGTTGAGGAGCTCCTGGTGGCGGCCGACGAAGTCCTCCATGATGCCGAGGATGTTGAAGCGCAGGTCGAGGTAGTCGACCTCCTCCTCCTCGAGGACGACGTTGAGGGCGTGGGAGACCGTCTGGACGGAGCCCTCGTATTTCACGCGGGTCTGTTCGGCCTCGGCCGCCTCCCCCTCGGCCTTGACCATGGCCCTCAGCTTCCCGGCCCGGATGTTCTGGATGCCGTGGAGGGTGAAGTATTCCTGCTCGCTGATCTTCTCCTGCCTTTTCACCCGGGTCAGGAAGATGATGAACTGGCGCAGCTCCTCGAAGCGCAAGCCCTGCTGGAAGATGATCCTCTCGACGCCGTTCTTCTCCAGGAAATCGATCAGCAGGCCGAGCTTGCCGCGGAGGTTGAAGAAGATCTCGTCCTCCCAGGCCGCCTCGCCGCCGACCGTGCCCAGGACGAGCTCCTTGCGGTCCGCGAGGAGCTCCTGGACCATGTCGTAGAGGCGGTTCAGGTACTCCCTGAACTTGGGATGTTC
>JAWOHF010000333.1:0-5723 GCA_046496285.1 Candidatus Aminicenantota bacterium | reverse complement strand
AGTGCGGCGTCGACCTTGGCGTCGATAGCCTGGGCCGAGGCCGCGGCGAGCGTGCCCGGCCCGGCCGCCAGGAGAAGGGCCAGGAACGCGGCGCACAGGACGGTTGCCGGGCGCGCTCTCCGACGCCGCCTCTGGAAGGTCGGTTGGGACTTCCGGGATGACATCGTTTCGGACATGACCGGCTCCTTTCCGGGGATCTGCCGTCTCCAGGGTAGCGCTAACGGCCCTGCGAGGCAAGAGGCGCGGCGCGGGCCCGCTCATCGCCGGCTTCGATGGGGCCTCCGGCCCCTCCCGAGCGAGAAGCCGTTTGACATCCCCCCTCAGCGCCCCTATGATTCTCTCGTTCGAAGACCGTGTCCCGCTCCGTCGGACGCGAAACTTTCGGGGAGGACCTATCGAGATGAAACGACCGTCGAGTGACAGACCTTCCGTCATGGACCGCAGAGGGTTCATCCTGGGCGGCGCGGCCGCCGTGGCCGCGGGCCTGACCGCCTTGGGCCCGAAGTCCGCCTTCGGCCGGGACCCGTTGCCCGCGGTCGGCTCATGGCCGTGGCCCGCCAAGGGACTGGACCCCGCCGCGACCGCCGGCGCCTCGGCCGAGGGCCTGAGCGGCTGCGCCGTCGTCTCGTTCGGGCTCATCCGCAACAAGCTCGCGGAAGCCCTGCCGGGCTCGCCGTGGGAAGCCGTGCCGCCCCAGATCACCTCGGCCTTCAACGGCGGCGGGCCGTACGGCTCGGACTGCGGCGCCCTGCTGGGACCGCTTCTGCTGATGAACCTGCTCGGCGCGCCCCTGACGCTCCGCCAGGAGTTCTACAAGTGGTACTGCAGCTTCCCGTTCCCGAGCACCGAGTGGGACGGCTTGTACCCCTTCAAGGGAACCCTGCAGACGGTGTCGAACTCGCCGCTGTGCCACGAGTCGCGGGCGATCTGGGACGGGCTCTACTTCCGCGAAGTGTACGACGGCACGAATTACGACAACACGCGCTGCGCCAAGCTGCCCCGGGATTGCACCAAGAAGGCCGTCGATCTGATCAACTCCTGGAAGGCCGACGGGTACGCCGGCGCGTGGACGCCCGACTACAACGCCGCCGCGTGCTACGACTGCCACACGCAGCTGGCCAAGGACAAGCTGCCGGGCGCCCTCCATGCCGGAAAAGAGGACTGCACGAGATGCCACAAGGTCGTCACCTCGCACGGCAAGAGCAGCCCCAAGACGCCGACGAGGTAGCAGCCGCGCCCGCCTACTTCCGGTACTGCCAGACCCCTTCCTTCAGCATCCGCAGGACTTCCTTGATCGCCGTGTCGAGCTCGCGGTCGAACCCGTCGAACTCGTCTTGGGGCGAGTTCTTGACGAAGACATCGGGCGCGACGCCGTAGTTCTCGAGGTTGATGCCGTAATTGTCGGGTTTGGTCGGGTCGTAGGTCACGACGAGCGAGCCCGGGGTGCGGATCGAGCCGCCGTTGATCAGCCGGTAGCTTCCCGTGGCGATGACCGAGGCGTTGGTCGGGTTGCCGACGATCCGGCCCAGGCCGAGATCGCGGAAGCCCATGGGGGTCACCTCGCTGTCGGAAGCCGAGCGCCAGTTGATGAGCATGACCTTGGGCCCGGCGATGGCCTGTTGGGGACGCCGTCCCCAGCTCCGGGCGCCCCACCGGGAATTCCAGTATTCGTACGGCCGGCGCTCGAGGATGTCGAGGATCTGCTGGTCGATGTTCCCGCCCCCATTGTAGCGGATATCGACGATGATGCCCTTCTTGTTCGAGAACTGCGTGATCTCGTTCTCGAAGACGCGCAGCGACGGCTGGTTCATCGACCGGATGTGGACGTAGGCGATCTGCGCGCCGGTTTTCTCGTCGACGATTTCCCGGTTGCCCTTCACCCACTCCTGGTACTTGATGTCGCGGAGCGAGTCCACCGACCGGACGCGGACCTCGCGGACCCCGGCCGCCCCGGGGTCGGGCCCGGCCCCGACCTTGACCGTGACGTACTCGTTGAGGAGATGGCCGAGGATGGGCCAGTAGTTGTCCCCGGCCTTGATCTCCCTGCCGTCGATGGCGAAGACATAGTCGCCCTTCTTGAGCTTCAGCCATTCCTTGTCGGCCGGGCCGTCGCGATAGATATGCGCGATCCGGTAAAAGCCCCGGTCGGGAGCCAGCTCGAACCCGAGGTAGCGCGTCTCCGGCCCGGCCGGGCTCTCGGTTCGCTCCGGTCCTGGCGGCCCGCTGACGCCCGTGTGCGAGGCGTTGAGCTCGCCAATGGCCTCGTTGACGATGTCGTAGACGTCCTGGTAATCGCCGGCGTAGGCCAGGAGCGGCTTGTAAGTCTCGCGGACCGCCTCCCAGTCCGTCCCGTGCATATCCGGATCGTAGAATCGGTATTTCATCACCCGCCAGCACTCCTCGAAGATCTGCTCGAACTCCGGACGCCTGTCGACGACGACCTTGAAACGGAAACCGACCTTCTTCTTGTCCTTGCCCCCCAGGTCCATCCGGAAGACGCCTTCCTGCTGGCGGAAGAAGACCGTTTTCCGGTCCTCGGTGACCTGGAGGTCGCCGAACGTTCCCTCGGCGATCTTCTTGCGGTCCTTGCCGTCGAGGCCGATCGAGAAGATCCCCGGGCCCTTGTCGTCCGCACTCAGAAAATAGGCCGTCTTGCCGTCCTTGGACAGGAAAAAGAGATTGTTGACGCCATGCGTCCCGGTCGTGACCGGAACGGCCCGGCGGTCGATCCCCTCGAGGTCGACCCGGAGCGGCGCCGGCGCGGCCGTCGCGGCTTCCTTCTCCTTGGCCCGCTTCTCCTCGGCCTTCCTGAGGCGCTCCTTGACCAGAGGATCGTCGGGGTCCTCGGCGCGCGCGGCCAGAGCGACCTTGAAGAGATGGGTCACGCCGTCCGACCGGTTGCTGAGGAAGACCAGGTGTTTCCCGTCGGGCGTCAGTTCGCCGCCCATGTCCCGGAAGGGGCAGGGCGTGACGTCGTAGGCTTTCCTTTCGGCGATGTTGAAGAGGTGGACATCGGCGTTGGCGTCCTCGTCGCGCAGGGTCATGACCAGCCATTGGCCGTCCGGCGAGAACCCGGCCAGGGCGTGGCCGCCCGGCCGCTCGTCGAGCTCGCGGACGGAGCCGGCGCCGACGTCGATGAGGAACAGCGTGTTGGCCGCGCTGAAGGCGATCCTCTTTGAATCGGGCGACCAGACGAACGGCCCCTTGGCCGAGGCGTGGGCGGTCAGCTTCTTCCGCTGGCCCGTCTCCAGGGTGTAAAGCCAGATCTCCTCTTCGAGCGATTCGTCGGAGACGTAGGCCAGGTGTTTCCCGTCGGGGGAGTAGGATTGATACCGCTCGCGCCAGGGCGAGGACGTGATCTGACGCATCTCGCCGATGCCCTCCTCGGCCGGGACGACGAAGATCTCGCCGTGATAGTCCACGGCCAGGTAGTCGCCCTTGGGTGAGGGGACGAAGCCGTCGGCGCGGCCGTCGACGGCCAGGTATTCGACCAGGTTGGCCTTGGGATCGAAGGCCAGGTCGAGAGGGATCCGCTCGGGCCGTCCGTCCGGGACCTTCATCTTCCAGAGATCGAACTCGCACTCGTAGATGATCTCGGTTCCGTCGGGGCTGATCGACGGGAATTGGACGCCGTCCTTCTCGTGGAAGGTGACCTGAACGGGCTCGCCGCCGGCCGGTGTCACCCTCCAGATGTTGAAGAACCCGTCGCGCTCGCTGAGAAAATAGATCATCCCGTCGGCCCCCCACATCGGCATGTAGTCCTGACGGAAAGAGCGGAAATCCTCGAGCTTCGTGTTGGTCAGCTGGAGGGTGTTCTTTCCGTCCGCGTCCATGACGTAGAGCTCGGCGCTGGCGTTGCCCCTGTAGCCTTTGCGCCAGTAGCGCGGGGCGATGCGGTTGAAGGCTATCTTCTTGCCGTCCTGGGAGATCATGCCCAAGGCGGCCTGGTCCATGGGCAGAGGGACAGGCAGACCGCCTTTGACCGGGACCGTATGCAGCGGACTTCCCCAGGCGCGCTCGCCGCGGCCGGTGGCGAAAAGGACGCCTTGACCGTCGGGCGTCCAGTAGAGGGCGCTGTCGGCCCCGGTCATGAACGTCAGCTGGGTCGGCTCCCCGCCCTCGACCGGAACGACATAGACGTCGCTGTTGCCCATCCGGTCGCTGGTGAAAGCGATCCGGCGGCCGTCCGGAGAGAAGCGCGGCGACATGTCCGCGGCGACGTGGGCCGTCAGGCGCCTCGGGCCGGAGCCGTCGGCCTCGGCGATCCAGATGTCGCCGTGGTAGGAAAAGGCGATCTTGCCGTGGGCGATGTGCGGCGTGCGCGCGAACTTGATGGGCCCCGCCGCGGCCGTCGACGCGATCACAACCAGGGCGGCCAGGGACAGACTCAGGGCCGGAAATGTCTTCTTCATGGGACCTCCTCGCGATGGGGCGTTGTCATGACACGAGGTCTAAGCTTATAAAAAACCGGCCCGGAATTCAAAGCCGGGGGGCAGGCCGAAGGTTCGAGCCGCTCTTTCGTGCGGCTGCCCTAACGTTTATAATAGGGTCCTGTTCCCGGGCCCGTTTTCGATCTCTCATCGACAAGGTGACGACATGAACAAACTCAGACCCGCGCTCGCCGTGGTCGTCCTGGCCGTATGTTTCGCCGCGACGACGGCGTCCACGTCCGTCAACACGGAGCCGGGCTTCGCTTCCGTCATCGCCCATTTCCGGGCCTCGATCCCCAAGCTCATAGAGGAGAAGAAGGTCCCGGGCCTGGCCGTGGCCGTGGTCACCGACCGCCGCGTCCTCTGGCAGGAGGGCTTCGGCTTCGCGACCGACGACCGCCGCGTGCCGGTCACCGCCGAAACACCGTTCTCGGTCCAGTCGATGTCCAAGAACTTCACGGCCACGGCCGTCCTGGCCGCCGTCCGCGACGGGCTGGTCGCGCTGGACACGCCCATCACGGCTTACCTCCCCGAGTTCACGGTCCACAGCCGGTTCGAGGAGCACCCCGAACGAAAGATGACCCTGCGCCTTCTCCTCAGCCACCGGGCCGGCTTCACCCACGAAGCCCCGGACGGCGGCAACTACGACCCCGGCAGCGGCTCGTTCGCGAACCACGTCCGGAGTATCTCCCGGACCTGGCTGAGGTTCCCCGTCGACCAGCGCTATTGCTACAGCAACCTGGGCGTCGACCTGGCCGGCTACATCCTCGAGGTCCGTTCAGGCTTGCCTTTCGCCGAGTACCTCCGCCGCAAGGTCCTCGATCCTGTCAAGATGAAGGGCTCGACCTTCGACATCGAGGCCGTCAAGAGGAACGGTCGGCGGGCCGTCGGGCACAACCCGGTGCGCACGCCTATCCCGGTCGAGATCCCCATGGTCCCGGCCGGCGGGCTTTACGCGAGCGCCGCCGATCTGGCCCGCTACGTCCGGTTCCATCTGAACGAGGGCCGGGCGGCAGGGCGGCGCGTTTTGCCCAAGAAGCTCCTGGCCGAGATGGCGGCGATCCCGGCACGCGATCCCCGGCAGACCAACGGCTACGGACTGGGCCTGGCCGTGGTCCCCTACAGCGGGACCGTCCTCCTGACCCACAGCGGCGGCGGGTTCGGGTTCCTGACCCATATGGCCTGGCTGCCCGAGCTCGAGATCGGCGTCGTCTGCCTGACCAACGCGACCGGCCACAACCTCAACACCTCGATCGGCGGCGAGCTCCTGGAGAAGTTCCTGGCCGCCGGCGC
>JAWOHF010000279.1:0-7408 GCA_046496285.1 Candidatus Aminicenantota bacterium | reverse complement strand
CTTCTCGCCAAGCCAGAGCAGCAGCGCCCAGAGCAGGGGCCAGAAAAACAAATCATGACGGGGGCGATGGCCGACGACTTTCACCTGCCGCGTTTCAATCCGATCCAGCTCGTCGTAGATGCCCATGAGCTGGTTGCGGTCGGCGGCGAAGAAATAGGCGCCGCCGCTGTTTTGCGCCACGGCGCGGAGAGTTTCCGCGTCGAGCTTTTCCTCTCCCACCGTGGTCGGATCACCGATCGCCACCGTGTGAATCCGGATGCCGCGCTCGGCGGCCACGCGGCCGGCCTCGATCGGGGGCACCCGGCTGGCCGTGTCGTTGCCGTCGGTCAGGGCGATAATGGTTTTGGCGGTCGCGTCGCTTTGATCGAAGAGCGTGATACCCAGCCCGATGGCATCGCCGAGGGCCGTGCGCGGCCCGGCCATGCCGATGGCGGCCTCCTCGAGGAGCCGCCGGGACAGGTTTAAATCAATGGAAAAAGGGGACTGCAAAAACGGCGCATCCCCGAAAACCACCAGCCCCACGCGGTCGCCCTTGCGGCGGACGAGGAAGTCGCCAAGCACCTCCTTGACCGCGCTGAGGCGGTCCAGCTTTGCGCCGACGGCATTGGTGAAGTCCTTCTGGGCCATGGAGCCCGAGAGGTCCACCAGCAGCAGAAGGTCGCGCGTCGGGAGATCGCGCGTGACCGGGGGTTCCAGCCACTGGGGACGGGACAGCGCGGCGAGCACCAGGAGCCAGATCAGCGCGGGGATCGCAAGCCCTCCCCAACGCCTTGCAGCCTTGCGGACGAAGGGCTGCTCGACCAGCGCCGCCCGGATGCGGTCCCCGAAGGGCACCTGCACAGCCGCCTGCGCCACCCGGCGAGGCGGCAAGACCATCCGCACCACCCACGGCAGGGGCAATAGAGCGAAAACCCAAGGATGGGCGAGGGTGAGCATGTCAGTCGGGCCTCCGCTTGTCGTCAGAAACCAGGCGGTGACGGGCGATCCAGCAGGCGGCATAGGCTCGAAGCATAGCGAGGTCTTGATCCGGCGCGGGACGGCCGTAGACGCCTGTGTAGAGTTGCGAGCGCACGGGATCCGGTATGGCTTCAGGGCACTGGGCGGCAAGCCAGTCTGTCCAGACGGTTCCGGTCATGCCCGCGACGACCGGTCGCGGCTCGACGGCGAGGGCGGTGCGGCGGAGAAGTTCCGCGACGGCCGTCGCATCCCGCGGGCTGGCCAGTTCGCGCAGGGCGGCTCGGCGGTAGGCATCAGCCCGCCAGTGTTGCCACCGGCGCCAGGCCAGCCATCCGCCGGCCAGGGCCGGCAGAACGAACAAGGCATACCAGCCGGGCGCCGGCGGCCACCACGGAACACCGGGTGGGAGCACGAGATCGTGCAGTAGATCGAGGCTGGTCGGGTCTGGCGTCATGGCCGGTCGGGCCTCCGATAGAAGTGGGCGCCGAAGAGGTCGCGCAGTTGGTCGACGGGCGAAAAGGCCGTGGAAACAGGAAGCATTGGGACACGCAGGGCGCGGAAAATCTCCATCCACTGCTCCAGACGCGCCGAGGAAGCCTTCCGGAACGAAGCGCTGAAGGCTTCTCCCGAGGGCAGGGCGTAAGTTGCTCCGCGATCGGTCGCGACCATGCCGGGCCGTCCCTGCAGCGAGACCCCCAGCGGGTCATAGACAGCGATGCCGAGCAGGTCGTTGTGGCCTGCGAGAAGCGTGGCGAGTCGTTGGGTGTCGCTGTCCGCCCCATCGAGGTCGCTGATGAGCACGACGAGGCAATCATGGCCGGCGCGGCGCAGTGCGGCTTCAAGGACCTGATTCAGCGTGACCCGGCTCGGGACCGTGCCGGCTCTCTCGGCGAGCCCCTGGTTGAGCCGCGCGACCTCATGGAGGAGGCGGAGCACGCGGGTCCGGCTGCGGTGGGGAGCCAGGTGGACGATCTCATCGTCGTTGAACACGATGCCGCCCACGCGGTCGCCGACGGCCAGGACGCGCCAGGCTCCCAGGGCGGCAACCTCGGCGGCGGCCACGGACTTCATGGCGCGGCGGCTGCCGAAGAACATGGAGCGCCGCTGATCCACCACGAGCAGGACAGGGCGCTCCCGTTCTTCGGTGTACACGCGCACGTGCGGTGAACGGAGGCGCGCTGTGGCCCGCCAATCCATGGCGCGGATGTCGTCGCCCTGGTGGTATGGGCGCAGCTCCTCGAAGTCGAGACCGCGGCCGCGCAGGCGCGAGGCGCGGCGTCCTGCGAGCAGAGAGGTCACGGGCTGACGAGGCAGGAAGCTGAATCCCCGCGCGTCGGCCTTGAGGCGGATAAGGTCCTCGAGGCCGATGAAGACTCGGGTCCGGGAGTTTTCAACGGAAGAGAGCGAGGATGGATAGGGGTCTGTTAGATTCATACGGCCGCCACCTGTGCCAGCAGGGTTTGGATCACGTCGTTTCGGGTTTTTCCCGCGGCTTCCGCTTCGTAAGAAAGGTGCACCCGGTGGGCGAGGCAGGCCGGGGCGACGGCGCGAATGTTGTCCGGCGAAACAAAGTCCTGGCCCTGCAGCCACGCGTGGGCGCGGGCCGCGGCATCGAGGGCCAGCGTGGCGCGCGGGCTGGCCCCAAGGCGGATCCACCGGGCCAGGTCGCCGCCATGGCGCTCCGGTTCACGCGTGCCGATCACGAGGTCCACCATGTAGCGCTCCGCCGCTTCGGCCACGTGGACGGCGTTCACCTCCCGGCGCGCAGCGAAGATCAGGTCCTGCGCGATCTTCAGAGCCGGCTCGGCGGAGGCGCCGGATTTCTCACCGCGCACGAGGCGCAGAATGGCCGCCTCGTTTTTCGCAGGCGGATAGGGCATGTGGACGTAGAGAAGAAAGCGGTCCATTTGGGCCTCGGGCAGCGGATAGGTTCCTTCCTGCTCGATCGGGTTCTGCGTTGCGAGGACAAGGAATAGGCGGGGCAACCGGTGCGTCTTGCCCGCGACGGTGACCTGCCGCTCTTCCATGGCTTCGAGAAGGGCCGCCTGCACTTTGGCGGGCGAACGGTTGATTTCGTCCGCGAGCACGAGGTTGCCGAAGATCGGCCCCGGCTGGAAGTCGAAGGTGCCCTGCTTTTCGCGGTAGATTTCCGAACCCGTCACGTCCGAGGGCAGCAGGTCCGGGGTGAACTGGACTCGTCGAAACTCGCTTTCCACCAAGTTGCCGAGGGTTTTGATCGAACGGGTCTTGGCGACACCGGGAAGGCCCTCCATGAGGACGTGGCCGTCGGCGAGGAAAGCGATGAGCAGTCGCTCCACCACGGTTTCCTGTCCGATGATCGCAGCATTCATTGCGGCTCCGATGTGTTGAAAAGCTTCGCGGGGATTCATGTTCGCTCCGGAAAAAAGCTAGGATTGCGGGCTGAGCCGGGCCGCACCCGACGAGAGGGAAGGTGCGGCCCGGCGGATTTGCGTTTCACTTGCTGCCGCCCATGCCCTTCAACATCATCTCCATCACCTGATCGATGGTGAAGCTGGCAGGTTTTTGCCGGGGCGGAAACTCCTTGAAGGTCTCCAGGAATTTGGCGACGCCCTGCTGGGCAGGAACGATGACGAACGCACGCCGGATCGCCCAGTCCGCATAATGATCGGACTCCTCCGGCGCTCGCTCAAACGGGTCGCCGCGAAGATCGAATAGGGCGGGCGCCCGCAGAATGACGAAAGGCTCAAACCACACACCGCTGCCCTTTGCCCGCTGCTCGGCAAAGACAAACTTATAGCGGTTGTACCGGAGGGCCAGGAGGCCCCCGTCATCGCTGAAGTAGAAGAACTCCTTCCGGGGCCACTCTTTGGCCTCGCCCTTGAGTGCCGGTAAGAGATTGTAACCGTCCAGGTGCACCTTGAAGGTCTTTGTGCCGGCCTGGTAGCCCTTCAGAAGTTTCTCCTTCACGTCGGGCACCCCGGCTGCGGCCAGGAGCGTCGGCATCCAATCCTCGAGCGAGGTGACCTCGTTAATGACGGTCCCCGCCTTGACCACCCCCGGCCATCGGACCACGCAGGGCACCCGGAAACCACCCTCCCAGTTCGTGCCTTTTTCACCTTTAAATGGAGTGGTGCCGCCGTCAGGCCAAGTCATGACCTCGGCTCCATTATCGGTGGTGTAGATGACAATCGTATCATTGGCGATTTTCAGGTCCTCGAGCTTCTTCAGGAGCCGGCCCACATCCCCGTCGGTCTCCACCATGCCGTCGGCGTAGACTCCTAATCCGGTTTTTCCTTTCGAAGCCGCCTTGAGATGGGTCCAGATGTGCATCCGGGTGGTGTTGAACCAGACGAAGAAGGGCTTGTCCGCCTTGTGGGCGCGGTCGATGAAATCGAGCGTCGCCGTCAGAAATTCCTCGTCCACGGTCTCCATGCGCTTCATGGTGAGGGGACCCGTGTTCTCCACCTTCCCGTCGGCGGTCGACTTGAGCACCCCCCGGGGCCCGAACCGCTGCCGGAAGGCCGGGTCTTTCGGATAATCCTCGTACTCCGGCTCCTCCTCAGCGTTCATGTGGTAGAGGTTGCCGAAGAACTCGTCGAAGCCGTGGTTCGTGGGGAGGAACTCGTCCCGGTCGCCCAGGTGGTTTTTCCCGAACTGCCCTGTCATGTAGCCGAGGGGCTTGAGCAGTTCGGCAATGGTCGGGTCCTGGGGACGGATGCCGATATCCGCCCCGGGGAGACCGACCTTGGTCAGGCCGGTCCGGAAGGGCGTCTGGCCGGTGATGAAGGCCGCCCTGCCGGCCGTGCAGCTCTGCTGGCCGTAGAAGTCGGTGAACATCGCGCCTTCCCTGGCAATCCGGTCGATATTCGGTGTGCGGTACCCCATCATGCCGTGATTGTAGGCGCTGATGTTGAACCAGCCGATGTCATCGCCCATGATGACGAGGATGTTAGGTTTCTGTTGTTGTGCCAGCACAGGACCTGTTCCCAACAGGACCGCGACGGCTGTCAAGCACAGCGCTCTTTTCCAGATTCTCATAGCCTTCTCCTTTCCGGGTTCCGCTAATGCGGCGTTACGGTTTTTTCCTCATTCGCTTCAGACTGTCGATCCCTTCCCACGGTGAATTGTGGCCGAACCTGACTTTCGCCGTTTCGCTCAGCAGGTCAAGGGCCCCGAGCAGCGCAGCGCCGCTGGCGGACCGCACATAATGTTCGAGTCTTGAGCGAGATTTCCATTGGACGGAGATGAAGAACACCTCCCCGTCCTCCACGTCCCGCCAGATCCGGCAGTCGCTGCATCCCGTCTCTTTCCGAATCGTGGGAAGGAGCGCCTGCAGCGTCTGATAGAGCTCATGGAACTTGCCCGGCTTGGCTCTCGTCTCGATCGTCAGCTCCATGGATATCCTTTCTCTTTTGGGGGCCCTTGCGATTCATGGGGGCTGCGCCCCCTGTCTGAAACAGGAGATCCAAGAAGCGTTCCAAAAGTCAAAATCCTGAAAAAAAGTCTTAAAGTGATTGATTTTATGGATTTATTGATGAACTGAGAAAGGGCGGGAATTCAAAAAAACTCTCAACATGTTGCGGATCCACAATATGTTGAGAGCCAATGGTGATGGCTTCGTAAAAAGTCTCAAAAGCCGTCACTCCCGCGAAGGCAGGAGTCCAGAAGGCCTTGAATTTCCTGGATTCCCGTCTACACGGGAATGACTAAAAATGGCGCTTTTTGACTTCTTACGAGTTCATCAATGGTGATGCTCTCGTAAAAAGTCAAACGGAGCATTTCCGTTCATGGTTCGATACCTCACCATGAACGGAAAATCAGGCACTTGACGCGGCTTCAAAGCGTTCGCCCTGTCGCCGACGCGCCAAAGCCGCTATGGCGACGGCGCGAGGTCTCGAAGGAGGAACGCGACTTTTTACGAGTTCATCAATGGTGATGGGTTGGTTTTTCAGGGGCGCTCGATGCCCAGCTTCTTGATCCGGAATCGAAGGGTGCTCGGGTGAAGCCCGAGCAGGGAAGCGGCTCCTCTTACCCCATCGATCTTCCAGCGGGTCTTCCGGAGAACTTTGAGGATATGTTCCCGCTCCACGGCGACGAGATCTTTGAGCAGGTCCTCCTTCGCTTCGACAGGTTCGCCTTCAAGCCGGTCCGCAAGCCTCAGCACCGGTCCCGCGCTCGTGATCACGGCTCTTTCGATCACATGTTCAAGCTCCCTCACATTACCGGGCCAGGAGTAGGCCTGAAGGGATTTTATCGTGCTTTTCGGAACGGTCTTGATCTGCCTGCCTATCTTCCGCGCGTACTTGTTGACAAAGTGACCGACAAGCTCAGAAATGTCGTCGGTCCGCATCCTAAGAGGCGGCATCGAAATGGGGAACACGTTCAAGCGGTAAAAAAGGTCCTCCCGGAACCGATGATTGTGTACCTCGGCTTTCAGGTCCCGGCTTGTCGAGGCGATCACCCTCACGTCCACCTTGACGGTTCGGGGGCTCCCCAGCCGCTCGAACTCCCCATCCTGGAGGACTCTCAAAAGCTTTGCCTGGAGCTCCAACGGCATCTCGCCGATTTCGTCCAGGAAGATCGTCCCACCGTTTGCGACTTCGAAACGGCCGACCTGTTTTGCATGGGCTCCCGTGAAGGCGCCCTTTTCTCGCCCGAAGAGTTCGCTTTCGATGAGGTTCGCCGGCAGGGCGGCGCAGTTCACCGTGATCATCGGCTTGTCCTTGCGGGCGCTCATTTCGTGTACGGCATGGGCCACCATCCCTTTGCCCGTGCCGGTTTCGCCGAGAACCAGAACCGTGGCATCGGTGGGGGCAACCTGCTGGACCCTGAAGAAAACATACTGGAGCGCCTCGCTGTTTCCGACAATCTTCTGGAAACCCTTCCCCGTCTTGATTTCCTCGCGGAGATAAAGGTTCTCTTTCTCAAGCTGCAGCTTCAGCCGCTCGATCTCGTTCAGGCGCTCCCGGAGCTCCTGCTCCATCTGCTTGCGCTCGGTCACGTCGACGGAAACCCCCGTGAGACGCTTTGCAAGTCCCGATCCCACGGAAGGCGGATTGCCGCGAGAAGAAATCCACCGGATCATCCCGTCGGGCTGCACAATCCGGTATTCCATGTTGAGAGCCTCTTGCCCTTCCAGGCTCTTCAGGACAAGCATCCTGACGCGGTCGCGATCATCGGGATGGACGACCGCCACGAACCGATCGAAGGGCAACTCCTCGTCCGGTTCAAAAAGGAGCAGTTCCCGGAGCTTTGGAGTCGCCCAGACGATGCCTCTTTCCATCTCCATCATCCATAGGCCCGCTTCCGCCGCAGATGCCGCGAGGTTCAGGCGCTCCTCGCTTTCGCGCAAGGCCTGCTCGCCCATGCTTCGCTCCAGCGCATTCACAAACACTTCTCCGAGCAGGCGCAGTTGCGAAATGTATTCCTCGGGGTAGGTTCGATCCTTTTCGGCCGAACTGATGCTGAC
>JAWOHF010000276.1:0-3752 GCA_046496285.1 Candidatus Aminicenantota bacterium | reverse complement strand
CAAGCGGCAGGAGGCGTTCGTCAAGGCCCTGACCCTGGACGAGCATAAAGAACTGGCGCGGAAGTACATCGACCCCGACAAGATGATCTATGTCGTCGTGGGCGACGCCGCCACTCAGATGAAGCCTTTGGCGGAACTGGGCCTGGGCCAGCCGGTCCTCGTCAAGCAGGATTAGCCCGGCGGGATCAAGCTGCTTATTTCTTGCGGGCGAGCTCGATGACGTCGGTCTCGCCGTTCGGATTGGCCCAGGAGCCCTTCAGGGTGTCGCCTGCGAGCGTGAGGCCGACGCTGATCAGGACGACATCCATGCCCTCGGGGAAGTCGATGTCGAAGGTCAGCTCGCTCTCGGCGAAAGACACGTTCCGGCAGGTCATGTCGGGGACCATTCCCGTCTCGCTGGTGATCCTGGCCGTCAGGCCCTCGCTCCCCTTGTCCACGATGAGGATGAACTCGGCGCGGGACCCGTCCCCGATGAACGTGTGACCGGCCCAGGTCCCGACGATGCCGGGTTTGTCCTGAGCGAAGGTCCCGACGATCAAGGCGAGCAGGGCGAACGTCAGGCACAAGAGGATCCATAGCGATTTCTTCATCATCTCTCTCCTTCCAAAATAGAGTACGCGTACGGGCCAGGGAAAGTTCCCAAGCCCGGCAATTTTCTGGGGTCGGTAAGAGCCCGCGCCTACGGCCTGGGGGAAGCCTGACCGAGAATGCTCTTTCCGGCGCGAACAGGGGCCTAGTCGCGGACGACGGGAAGGACGAGGTGGGACGGATGTGACGCCGAGCGGTGGACGCGCTGGACGGCTACCCGAAAATCCTCGTCCTTAGCCTCGAAGATGTTGGGGACGAAGGTCTGGGGATTCCGGTCGATCAGCGGGAACCAGGTGCTCTGGACCTGGACCATGATCCGGTGGCCCTTCTTGAACCGGTAGTTCTGGGAGTGAAGGTCGATCGCGTAGGCCACGACCTCGTTCGGAGGGATGGCCTCCGGTCTTTCGAAGCTCTTCCGGTAGCGTCCCCGGAAGACGTCGTTGGCGACCATCAGCTGATAGCCGGCCAGCTTCCAGGCCCCGGGCATCTTTTCGGGGTGGACGTCGATGAGCTTGACGACCCAGTCGCTGTCGCTGCCCGTGGTCGAGGCGAACAGGCGCGCTTCGATCTTCCCGGCGAGCGTGACGTCCTCCGTAAGCGGTTCCGTTTCCCAGCTCAGGACGTCGGGGCGGTCGTCCACGAAGCGCTGGTCCTGGACGAGCCAGGTCGACCAGCCCGAGCCGGCCGAAAAGTAGGTGGCCTCGATGGGCCGATGGCGGTAGGGGACGGGGTGGGCGGGGTCCGAGACATAGCTGTCGGCGGCCGTTTCTTCCGTCCCGGCGGGGGGGTCGAAGGACAGCCGGCCGCCCGCCCTGAAGTACATCTTCCTGTCGTTCGTTTCCTTACGCGGCGGCCAGGCCTTCCACGTCCGCCACGTGTTCGTGCCGGCCTCGAAGGTCCAGGCCTCGACGGCCGGCCTGTCTCCCGCGTCCTTGAGGAAATGGGCGAACCATGGGGCCTGGATCTTCTCCCGGAAATAGCGGCTGGTCGGGCTCCCGAACTCGATGGCCCCCAGGCTGGTCCCCTCGCTCCCGTTCCAGCCTCCGTGGTTCCACGGCCCGGCCACGAGGTAATTGAGGCCCTTGACGTCGTGGCGCTCCAGGGCTTCGTAGATCCGGAGGGGCCCGTAGAAGTCCTCCTGGTCCCACCAACCGGCGACGTTGAGGACCGGCACGGGGACGTCTGTGAGATAGGGCACCAGGGTCTGTTTCTTCCAGAACTCGTCATAGGAGGGATGGTCGACGAAGTCGTTCCAGGTCGGGATGGCCCCCTTGAGGTACTTGGCGTTGACGTTGGACAGCGGGCCGAGGGCTAGATACCAGTCGAAGGTGTCGTAGCGGTCGAACTCGAAGGCGGCCTGCTCCTTGGAGGTCTCCATCCGCGTGGCGTACTCGAAACCGTAGCTCAGCCGGAAGGCCCCGTTGTGGAAGAAGTCGTCGCCGAGCCACATATCCGCCGGAGGCGCCTGCGGGGAGACGGCCTTGAGGGCCGGGTGGGGTTCGAGCAGGGTCATGGCCGTCAGCCAGCCGTCGTAGGAGACGCCCAGCATCCCGACCCGCCCGTTGTTCCCGGGGACATTGGACACGAGCCAGTCGATCGTGTCGTAGGCGTCCGAGGCCTCGTCGAACGAGCGGGGCACGCTCCGGTCCCGCGCCGGGCGGATCATGACGAAGGACCCCTCCGACGCGTACCGGCCGCGGATGTCCTGGAAAGCGAAGATGTATCCGTCGTCGGCGAGCTCCTTGTAGGCTCCCTGGAGGCGCCGGGCCGATCCGGCGATGCCGTAGGGGGTCCGGCTGAGGATCATGGGCAGAGGTCCTGCCGCGTCCTTGGGGGAGTAGACCAGCGTATGGAGACGGACGCCGTCCCGCATCGGGATCATGACCTCCCGGATGTCATAGGCCGGACCGGGCTGCGGCGGACCGGACAGCAAGCTCACCGGCCCTCCGCTCAACGCGAAGACCGCGATCGCCAGGGATCCCAGGGCGAGCGTTCCCAGGGAGGATCGGTTCGGACGCCGCTTCCGGGCGTTGTGGCTTGGCCTGTGGAGCATTTTGTCCCTCCTCACGGGCTTCAGGATATTCGCGGTCGCGGCCGGGTGTCAAGAACTTGACAGCCTTGGCCCTGGCTCTGTCCGCTCGTTTGGGCCATAATAAGGCGACAACGAAAGCGCGGAGGAGGCCGCATGAGCGAATGGAAGATCGTTTTTTGTGTCGCGTTGTTCATGACCTTGGCCGGAGCCCGGGCCCGCGCCGAGAGCCATGAGCTGAAAAGCCCCGACGGCCGGATCGGCGTCCGGATAGAGACGGATAAGCAGATCCGCTACTCCGTCAGTCTCGACGGCCGGTTGCTCACCGGCCCCAACCCGCTGTCCATGACCCTCGGCGACGGAAAGGTCCTCGGCCGGAACGCCCGCCTGGAAAAAGCCGACCGGGAAAGCGTTAAAGACAAGATCATCCCGCCCGTCCGGATCAAGAACGCTGTCATCGAGGACGTCTATAACGAATTGACGCTGACCTTCGCGGGCTCCTATTTCGTGGTCTTCCGGGCCTATGACGACGGCCTGGCCTACCGCTTCGGGACATCCGCGGCCGGGCCCGTCACGGTCGTGACCGAGGATATCCAATACCGGTTCGGTCAAGACCACAACGTCTATTTCCCGGACGAAGCCAGCTTTCACTCCCACCAGGAGCGGCTCTATCAATATGTCCCCCTGAGCTCTCTCGGCCCCGAGAAGTTCTGTTCGATCCCGATGCTGGTGGAGGCCGGGGGCGGCGTCAAGATCGCGATCTCCGAGTCCGATCTGTTCGACTACCCCGGGTTTTACCTCTCCGGTCAGGCCGATTCGGCTTTGAAAGCCGTCTTCCCGGCCGTCGCGATCAAGGAGGAGCGGACATCCGACCGCAACGTCAAGGTCGTCGAGCGGGCCGGCCATATCTCCGAGACGGCCGGGCCGCGCCGTTTTCCGTGGCGGGTCATGGTCGTCGCCGGAACGGACGCCGACCTCGTCACTTCCGAGATCATCTACAGGCTCGGCGCGCCGTGCCGCCTGGAAGACACCTCCTGGATCAAGCCCGGCAAGGTCGCCTGGGACTGGTACAACGCCAACAACCTCTTCGGCGTGGACTTCCGGGCCGGCGTCAACACCGAGACCTACAAGTTCT
>JAWOHF010000249.1:0-3060 GCA_046496285.1 Candidatus Aminicenantota bacterium | reverse complement strand
CTTCGACGCCAAGGCGCCCGACGGCTCGAGACAGTACCGGGAGTTCACGACACCCTACGCCGGGCTGCCGCAGGTCATCCGCGGCGACGGGCTCTACCAGGTCCAGCAGCGGTTCGGGATGTACCGCTGGCACATCATGGACCCCATCCGTTTCGAGAAGGACCTCAAGGTGACCATCCAGGCGCTGGGCTGGAAGTCGGGGGGGCGGTACCTGCCGCTTCAGGACGACATCGCCTCGGTGGCCTTCTGGTACCAGACGGAACCGCACGCCAAGTTCCCGAAGCTTGCGGACAAGGATTACCTGGAGATCATCTGAGCTAGTTCAACTAGCCTATTCACGAGTCGAGGTGAGTCGGGGCGAGGCTAGTTGAGGCCGACCTGGTCGAGGACGGACTGGATGTAGTCGCCGGGCGGGTCGGTCTTGGCTTCGAAGGCCGCCCTGAGGGCCGCGATCTCGCGGACGAAGGGCTGGAAGTCCGAGGGGTCGCTCCAGTTGGCCATGGTCAGCCGCTCGAGGCTGTCCTTCATCGCCGGGACGCTGAGGATGTCCTCGAGGTAGACCGGAAGCACGCCGGACTCCTTGTCGCAGAACCGGACGACGCGGAAATAGACCTTGCGCAGGACCTCCTGCTGGTTGAGGATCTCCTGCTTGAGGAGGAACAGGTCCTTGACCGACTCGGTGCGGGTCAGCTGGTCGTGGAGGTCGCGGGCGCCGGCGCAGATCTTGCCGATGGCCGTCACGAAGGACTCGCCGTCGAGCATGGCCGTGGTGCCCACTTCGAAGAAGCCGAGATCGATGCCGTTGTTGATGGGCTCGGACTTGCGGTAGTCGGCCAGGACCTTCGAGAGCGAGTTCGCGGTGCGGGCCTGTTCGGGGACGATGTCCTCGATCGTTTCGGAGGCGGCTTGGGGAGCGGTGTCGGCGGCGGCGTGGGCCGCGGCGTCGTCGTCAAGCCAGGGGCCGCGGGGCTCGGAGGGAGCGGGGGCGGCGTGGGAGGCGGCGGCCGGGATGTCGTCCCAACCGGGATCGGACTCGGAGAACTCGGGGCTTTCCGGCGTGTCTTCGGCGTCCGGCGCGGCGTAGGAGGCCGGGGGGGCCGCTTCGGCGGGCTCCGGTTCGGCCTCGGGTGAGGGTGCGGGTGTGGATGCGGCAGCGGGCTCAGCGGACTCGATCGGCGCGGCGTCGTGGGTCTCAGTCCCGTTGGACGAGGTCAGCAGGGCCTGAACCTTCTTCATCTTGCTGAGCTCCTTGGACCAGTCGACGAGGGGCTCGGCGGATTCCGAGAAGGCCGGCAGTTCGGGGTCGATGCCGGCTTGGCCCTGGAGAAGTTCCCGGAGGGTCGAGGTTTCCTCGACCGCGCGCTGCCGGATGTCGGCGAGCTGCCGGCTGAGATCGTCGATCTTCTGGAGCTCGTCGATGGACAGGACGGCCGCATTTTCCATCAGCTTATGATGGTCCATGGCCCGGACGAAATGCTCCTGGATCCGGGTCCGCAGGCTTTCCCTGGCGATCTCGAGCTCGGTCATGACCGCCCGGTGCTCTTCGAGGATCCCCCGGACCTTCTCGAACTCCCGGCGGACGGTGTCGATCTTCTTCTGGGCTTCCTCTTTTTCCCGGTTGATCTTTTCGAGAAGGCCCTGTTCGACTTCGCTCTGCTGGGCCGCGAAGAAGGCCTCCATCTGTTTCTCGATGTTCTCGATGGTGGCGGCGGCGGCCGGCCCGACGCGGCTTTCGTTGGTGTTCAGCATGATGCCCTCCTTGTTTCCATTGTCGCGCGATCGACGAGTTTCACGTTCGCAATCCTGTCGTTCAACGGGACCAGTTTGCCGGAGGGCCCCGGGCGTGGCAATCACCTATCCTGGCGATTGGGGGAGGGATATTGCCTCACTTCCTCTCATCGCGGAGGGGGAGGCGGGTATCGTCGCCGGCGGGCATGGGGAGATGCGGGATGCGGGCGGGGGGAAGCGGGGCGAGGATCGGGAAAGCGCGTCAGCTCTGGACGGAGGCCGGGACGGCGGTCTGTCCTTTTCCGTAGAGGTGGTTGATGAGGATCATGACGCCGCTGGGGATGCCGTGCTGGAACTCGACGCCCATCTCGTAAAGGCCGGTGGCGATGGCCCGGATCCAGCGGACCTCGGCCCGGACCTTGGCCACCTGTTTCGAACGGGAAAGGTAGAGCGTGATCTTGAGGGAGGAGCCCTGCTCGAAGAAGACGTCGGTGACGATGCGCGCCCCGCCGAGGGAGATGTCGTGGGTCAGGGCGTTGATGGTGTGCGCTTCGTTGCGGGAGGCCGCGCCGGGAAGCTCGATGTGGACCCGGTTCTCCTCCTGGATCCGCCTTTCCTTACGGTTCTCTTTGGTCACCGGCGCACTTTCCTTTAAATGAAGATCACGGGCGTTCAGCACGCTTACCTTTCGCACCGATGATAGACCCTCGAAAATCGGCGTCCATCGCCGCTAGGGGTGAATAAGGGGGGGATAACCCCTCACCCCCAATTTGGGCCCCAATTTGGGGACATGATACCTATTTCCCTATTTCCCCTGACCCTAGGAGAGCGGTAAAAAAGGGAAATAGGTATCATGTCCCCCATTTAAAGGAGGGCGAGGAGGTCGAGCGGGGAGGCGATGACGGCGGCGGCTCCGTGGGCCCGGAGCTCCGATTCGGCGCGGAAGCCCCAGAGGGCCCCGACCGGGACCATGCCGGCGGCGACGGCGGTCAGCATGTCGATGTTGGTGTCGCCCAGGAAAAGGCAGGAGGCCGGGGGGACACCCAGGCCGGCGGCGATGGCCAGGGCGGCGGCCGGATCGGGCTTGAGCGGCTGATCGGGGAGGGCGCCGCGGACGGCGTCGAACGGGTGGCCGGGAAGCAGCTCGTGGACCATCTCCTCGGTGAAGGGGTGGGATTTATTCGAGAGGACAGCCGTCAGGACGCCGCGGGCCGCGAGGGCGTCGAGAAGCTCGGGGATCCCGGGGTAGGGGCGGCTGTGCAGGCGCCAGGCGGCGGCGTATTCGCGCCGGTAATCGCGGATGATGCCGGCGACTTCGTCGTCGGAGAGAGC
>JAWOHF010000246.1:0-6813 GCA_046496285.1 Candidatus Aminicenantota bacterium | reverse complement strand
GCCGGCGGCTGGCCCGCCTTTCCTCCGGGCCCCAAGCTCGGCAGAGGCGCCCGCGACCCGCGGATCGCGACGCTCCGCGAGTGCCTCGCGTCCATGGGCGACCTCGCGCCGTCGGACGCCGGAGGCGACCCGGACCTTTTCGACTCGCCGCTGGAGGACGGGGTCAAGGCCTTTCAGCGCCGCCACGGGCTCGACCCCGACGGCGTCGTCGGCGCGGCCACCGCGGCCGCTCTGGCCGTCCCCGCAGCAGAGCGGCTGACCCAGGTCCTGGCCAACCTCGAGCGCTGGCGCTGGATCACGCAGGACCTCGGCGAGCGGTACGTCCTGATCAACGTCGCCGATTTCCGGGTCGGCGTCTTCGAGGGCGCCCGGGAGGTCCTGTCCATGCCGGCCATTGTCGGCACCGCCTTCCGCCGGACGCCGGCCTTCAGCGGCCGGATGACCTACATCGAGATCAACCCCGTCTGGCACGTCCCACCGAAGCTCGCCCGGGAGGACATCCTGCCCAAGGTCCGCAAGGACCCGTCCTACCTCAGGGAAAGAGGGATCCGCGTCTTCCGCGACTGGTCCGCAGAGGCGCCCGAGATCGACCCCGACGCCGTGGACTGGTCGCATATCGACCCCGACTCTCTGTCGTTCAAGTTCCGGCAGGACCCCGGGCCCCGGAACTCGCTCGGCCGGATCAAGTTCATGTTCCCGAACAAGTTCGACGTCTACCTGCACGACACCCCGGACCGGGGGCTCTTCGCCCGGGCGGCGCGCGACCTGAGCTCGGGCTGCATCCGGGTCGAGCGACCCCTGGACCTGGCCGAATATGTCCTGCGGGACGATCCGGGATGGGACCGGGAGAAGATCATGGCGGCGCTCGCGGACACCGCGACCCGGGTCGTCAACCTGCGGACGCCCATCGCCGTCCATCTCCTGTACTGGACCGCCTGGATGGGCGACGACGGGCGGATGCAGTTCCGGGGCGATATATACCTGCGGGACGCAGCCCTCTTCGAGGCCCTGAGACAGAGGGCGTCGGCGACGGCCGCCTTGTAGAGGTCGCGAAGGGCGATCCCCGGGACCCGGACGTCGATGTCCTTGGCCTCCCCGGTCCGATGGTCCCTGAGGATGTAGTTGATCTTCTCGAGCGAGTCGGGCACGAGGCATCCGGCCCGGCAGTATTCGATCGAGAGCGATTCCCGGGTGTGGGTGTTGTAGAAGGCGAGGGCGCGGTCGGGCAGCAGCTGTAATGTGCATGAAACAACAGCCCGGGCACAACCCGGATGTAGGGAAGGTCCGACTTCATGTTATAATTTTCTAGCGCCGCATTCACGCCGGTCGAGTCGTAAAGTTCGAAAAGGAGGGACCTATGGAACTCAAGGAATATTTCCGAAGCACGAAGGGCGGGTGGCCTTCATCATGTCCGACCGGCTATCCATCTCCAACGTGCGAAAGAACCCGTACGCAGCCTATCTTTTCAAGGAGAACGGCGAAGGCCCGGCCGGGCAAAAAGCAATATGAATAGCGGGGCGTCATTTTCGCGCATCAAGACCGTCCTCAAGGGGCAACGGCTGGGCGTCCTGGCCACCTTGGGCGCGGATTATCCCTACCAGAACATCGTTTCTTATACGGTATCCGGCGACCTCAGGAAAATCATTTTCGCGACGGCCCGGGCCACCATGAAATACGCCAACATCCAACGCTGCCCGCGCGTGGCGATGTTCGTCGATAACCGAAAGAACACGGAACAGGACCTTCTCGACGCGGTCGGGATCACGGCCCTCGGCGACGCCAAGGAGCTTTCGGGCGCCGAGGAACAAAGGGGGAAAAGATCCATGACCGCCCGGCATCCGTATCTCGAAGATTTCGTTTCTTCCCCAGGGGTAGCCCTTTTCGGGGTCCGGGTGAAGGTCTATTACGCCGTCTCAAGGTTCCAGAACGTCGAAGAATTGGTCCTGCGCTGATGTGGCTTATCCGCCGCTTAGAGGATATCAAGGACACCGACCGCGGCATGGTCGGAGGCAAGGCGGCGACGCTCGCCCTCCTCGCCAAGAAAGGCGGGCGGGTCCCTCCCGGCGGCTGTATCACCGTCAAAGCTTTCCATGATTTCCTTTCCTTTAACGGCTTGGGCAGCAAGATCGCGATAGAACTCGGCCGCAAAGAGCTCAAGGACATGCGTTGGGAAGAGATGTGGGACGCGAGCCAGCGGATAAGGAACCTGGTGAACGGCGGGATCTTCCCGCCTGGCATGCTCCGGGAGATCACCTCGTTCGCGAATGCCCTCCTTCGCGGGAAAAGCGCGGTGGTCAGGTCTTCCTCCCTTTCCGAGGATTCCGCAAGCGCCTCTTACGCCGGGGTGCACGAGTCGTATGTCGACGTCAAGGGCGAGAAAGCCGTGACGGAAAGCGTGCTCCACGTTTGGGCTTCTCTCTGGTCGGACGCCGCGTTTCTGTACAAGAAAGAGCTGGGCCTCGATCCCGCTTCCGGAGGAATGGCCGTGATCCTGCAGAAGCTCGTCCGGGGAGAGGTTTCCGGGGTCGTTTTCAGCCTGGACCCCGTTCAGGGCGGGGGGATCGTGATAGAAGCCGTCCCGGGACTCAACAAGCGCCTTGTCGACGGCGAGATAGAACCTCACCGCTGGTCCGTAGAAAGAGATTCGGGTGGGCGGATCTCTTACAGCCCCCCCTCGTCTTCAGCCAAAAGGTCCGGCAAGAGGGCCGCCGGGGTGCTGACGGCCGAGCGGGTCAGGGAGGTCGCAAGGCTGGCGCTTTCGGCTGAGAAGCTCTTCAGGGCCCCGCAGGACGTCGAATGGACCTTCCGGGGAAAAGATCTTTTCGCGCTTCAATCCCGTCCCATTACGACTTCCCCAGACGCGGGGCTCTCAAAAAGAAGCGTCTTCGATCTTTCCTTGAGGCGATCGTTCGAAAACCTCTTGGAGCTCAGAAAAAAGATAGAGGGGGAGCTCATCCCGGCCATGGCCGAAGAAACGCGCCGCATGAGGGACAAGGACCCGGCCAAGATGTCAGGCGCGGAGCTCGCGAGAGAGCTTGAGCGGAGAACGGCGGTCCTCGAGCGGTGGAACAGGACGTATTGGGACGAGTTCATTCCCTACGGCCACGGCGCGAGGCTCTTCGGCCGCGTGTACAACGATCTTATCAAGCCCCGCGACCCTCACGAATTCGTCGAGCTCCTGCGGACCGGTCACACCCTCAGCATGCAGCGTGACGCCATCCTGGCGGAGATGGCCGCGATGGTCCGCAGGGGAAGGCCCTCGCTCATGGCTGTGAGAAAAGGCGGGCTGACCGGCGCGGCGAGGTTCGACGCCCTGCGCGAGAGACTTTTCAGCGAATTCGGGATGATCAGCGGCGATCTGGAGGACCACCGGAAACTCGCCGCTTTTCTCGCCAAAATGCCGTTTGGGCCCCGGAAAGGAAGGCCAGGCGGACGCGCCGCGGCCGCGGGCCTCGAGAAAAGGTTCCTCTCTCGATTCCCCAGGAAGGACCGGCGACGCGGCCTCGAGCTCCTGAACCTTGCCAGGTCAAGTTACGCGATGAGAGACGATGACAACGTCTACCTGGCGGGTATAGAGCGCGAGCTTAAAAAGGCGGCCGATGAGGCGCGCCGCAGAATAGACGAGGGCTTCGTGCGCGGAGGCTCGAAAAGAACGCTTTCCGCACTTCTGCGACACAAGCTCGTGAGGGAGTTGGACAAGCCTCCGGTCCGCGGCAAGACCGGCCCGGCGAGAGCACGCGGCGCGGCCGAGGTGCGCGCGAAACAGCTCAGGGGCCAGCCCGCGTCCAAAGGGATCGTCCGGGGAAAGGCCCGGGTCGTTGTCGACCCCGGACAGCTCAAGGGCCTTGAACCCGGGGAGATCCTCGTGTGCGACTCGATAGGGCCCGAGATGACCTATGCGGTCTCTGTCGCGGGAGGGATCGTCGAACGCCGGGGCGGGATGCTCATCCACGGAGCGATCGTCGCCAGGGAATACGGCATACCGTGCGTTACGGGCGTTCCCGATGCGGCCCGTGCCATCAGAACCGGGGACGACTTGACCGTCGACGGGTATCTCGGCATCGTCACGATACGGAGAAAGCCGATGTGATGTCGCCGGCGCTATCGCCGGCGCCCATTCCCGGGCAATACTGAAACAAGGAGTGACCCCGATGATCTCTGAAAAGACGGCCCCCTACCGTGTGATACCCCTGAAACCTTTCCGCAGGACTCAGGGCGTGCGGTTCCACCTATTCCCCATGGAAGAGCTCCCGAAGATAGACGCGATCGACCGGGTCATCCATGACGGGGGAGCGGTTTCCCCGGGGCCGGTGGGTCAAGTGGCGCGGCCCTGGTACATGCACCGGAACCAGGAAGACCATCTCATCGTCCTTCACGGCTCCCGAGAGGTGGAGCTTTTCTGGCCGCCTTACGGCAGGGTCGATAGATACCGGATCTCGGCGGACAGGATAGAAAAAGACGGCGTGACCGTCCATGAAGGCGCGGGGATCCTCGCATGGGACACGGACGTGTTCCACCGGATCAGGAGCGACGATAGGCTCGGCTCGGCATCGCTGAATGTCGCCGTGAGAGATCAGGGGTTCGACATCGCAACGAACTTCAGCATCTACGAACTCGACACAGCCAGCGGATCCTTCAAGGTCCTCCGGGAAGGATGGCTCGACCAGAACGACGTGTCTTGAACCTCACGGATCTGCTTTCTGCCTTGGCTGCTGCTTCTGATTGATAATAAAATATTTAGCTTAAATTAGTAGCTAAAAACAGGCTCTAATTCGCTTTTTCAAGGCCCAAAAGGGGCAATTAAGGCTTATCGACTCTCCGTTCCGTGGCCATATCACTAGGTAGCCCATTTTGGGCCACGAAAATCGCCGTTTTTCCCTGCTGGCATTGCTTGGGAATTTGGCTTACTTCTTTTTTATCAATCAGAAGCAGCAGCCAAGGTGCGTCTACAGGCGAAGATGCGGACGCGGTAGCGGCCGTCGCCTACGATGAACGGATCGTAGGTGTGGTCCAGCTTCCGCTGGGCGAGGCGGAACCCGCGCTCCCGCAGCAGCGACCGCCAGACCGCCATAGCGAACAATCCCTGCTTGTGGACCTCGGAGGCGATCTCCAGCTTGCCCTTGCGGCGGATCAGGTAGACGACCGTCGCCTCGTAGGTCGACGAGCGCGGCCCGCGGGCCCGGTTGTTCTCGAACATGACGAGCTCGACGTCCCCCCGCCTCCCCGTGTACACGAAGTTGTTCTCCCGGAAATCCTCCCGGGCTATGGCCACGATGAGCAGCGCGCCGCCCGGCCGCAGGTGCCTGTCGGCGGTCACGAGCGCCTTGCGCAAATCCGCGCGGGTCGTCATGTAGCCGATGGAGTCGGGGATGGCGACGGCGTCGAACATCTCCCCCAGCCGGACCGTCCGCATGTCGCCGCGGATGTAGCGTATCTCGGGATTGAGCCTGCGGGCCTGGGCGAGCATCCCCTCGCTGATGTCCACGCCCGTCACCTCGAGGCTTTGCTTGAAAGTGTGGTCGTGGCCGCCGGCCCCGCATCCCAGGTGGAGCAGCGTGCGGACCTTGATCCGGGAATGCTCCCGGATGAGCTTGACGAAATGCCGCGCCCCGTCCGCGTACTCTTCGGGGAACGCCAGCAGCGGTTCGGTCCAGGCCAGGTCGTTGTAGGCCCTCCATTTTGGGGACATGATACCTATTTCCCTATTTCGCCGCCGCGCGTCAAGCAAAAATGGGGAACGGGTATTGTGTCCCCAATTTATTCCTTCAGCGGGAATCCTTGACCTTGAAGGCGAGCTTCAGGTTGGCGCGGAATTCCTTGATAACTCCGTTCTCGACCCGGCCCGTCTGGGCAACGACCTCCACGCCGGTAATGCCGGTGACCGTCTCCTGGGCTTCCTTGACGGCGTTGTTGGCCGCATCCTCCCAGCTTTTCTTGGAAGTCCCGATCAGCTCGATCACTTTGATCGTGTTCACGCTCTCCTCCTTGTCACTTGCAGGGGCCTTTCTTGCCGCCTTTGCCCTTGCCATCGCCCTGGCCCCGGCCCTGGCCTCGTCCCTGGCCCGGCCCCCGTCCCTGGCCCTGCCCCCGGCCTAGTCCCTGTCCCCGCCCGTCGCGGGGCCCTCTCGACCCGGCCGGAGGGCCTTGTCCGTCCTTCTTCGGCATGCTTGTTACCTCCTTCATTTGCGGCAAAATTGACTTGCCAAGGTCATTACCGCCCCTCGCGCGTGAAATGTCAAGAAAAACCTTGGCCCTCCCGAAAAAGCCTTATGCTGCACGACCCCCTATGTTTACGATCAGGAAACCCGCGCTCCGTTTTCCCTATTTCGGGGCCGCGCGTCAAGTAAAAATGGGGAACGGGTATTGCGTCCCCAATTTACTTTCGGGAGATCGCCTCGGCGCTCAACTTCAAGCCGAGGGCTTTCATGACCTTCAGTATCGTGTCGAAGCCCGGACTTCGCTCGCCGGAAAGGGCCTTGTACAGGCTTTCGCGGGACAAGCCGGCGTCGCGCGCCACTCTTGACATGCCCTTGGCACGAGCGATGTCGCCCAGGGCCTTGGCGATAAAAGCCGCATCACCGCGAGCATCTTCGAGGCTGGCTTCCAGGTAAGCGGCCATGTCCTCGGGGGTGCGGAGGTGCTCAGCCACATCGTATCGAGTCGTAACGGTTCTGGCCATCCACGTCTCCTAGAGGTTCCTCAGCCGGGTCCGTAGCCTATCCTCAACGTAGCCCGTTGGCTACACCTTGTCAATAGAAAAATAATCAATTCCTCGAGCGCCGCGCCTGCGGCATTATCGCTTAAATGCCGATT
>JAWOHF010000086.1:0-6868 GCA_046496285.1 Candidatus Aminicenantota bacterium | reverse complement strand
CCGGTGCGTCCTGGGAGTCTTCCCCGGGACGGGCATCGGCGGGGCCTGCATCTATGAAGGCCGCATCCTCCGCGGGCGGACCGGCTCCTGCATGGAGATCGGGCATGTCCGCGTCCAGGCGGAAGGGCGGCTTTGCGGCTGCGGGCAGCGAGGCTGCCTGGAGAGCGTCGCCAGCCGGCTGGCCATCTCGGCCGAGGCCGCCGCGGCCGTCTACCGGGGCGAGGCCCCTGCCCTGCGCGATCTGGCCGGGACCGATCTCGCCGACATCAAGAGCGGGACCTTGGCCAAGGCCATCAAGGCCGGGGACTCGGCCGTCGAGACCATCGTCCGCAACGCCGCCCGTCAGCTCGGCTCTGCCGTGGCCAGCGTCGTCAACCTCCTAGCGCCCGATGTCGTGGTCCTCGGCGGCGGGCTGGTCGAGGCCCTTCCGGAGATCGTCCTCGGGGAAGCTCGGAAAGCCGTCCGCGGTCAGGCCATGAAGGCCTTCACCGGCGACCTCAAGATCGTCGCCGCTGAGCTGGGGGATGACGCCACGGCCATGGGCGCCGCCGCGCTGGCGGCCGCCCCGGGAGAACGGGCATGACCGAACAGGCGCCCTGTCCGGAGATCAAGGTCCCCGTCGAGGAAAGGAAGCGCCTGGCGGCCGTCATCGACGTCGGGGCCACGGCCGTGCGCATGGACATCGCCGAGATCGACAAGAGCGGCGGCGTCCGCCGGCTGGAGTCCCTCCGCAAGTCCGTAAGGCTGGGCAAGGACACCTTCACCAAGGGCCGGATCGACCAGGTCACGATCGGTCAATGCGTGTCCATCCTCAAGGGCTTCCGGTCCGTCATGCAGGAGTACGGGATCACCGAGACGGGACAGATCCTGGCCGTGGCCACGAGCGCGGTCCGGGAGGCGGCCAACGCCGACAGCTTCCGCGACCGCGTCTACGTGGCCACGGGCATCAATCTCAAGATCATCGACGAGGCCGAGCAGAACCGCCTGACCTTCCTGGCGGGCCGGTCGGTCTTCGACGCGATGCCGGACCTGGCCCGTTCCGACGTCCTCCTGGCCGAGGTCGGGGGCGGGAGCACGGAGCTGTTCCTCCTTCGGGGAGGCGAGGTCAGCTTCTCGAACTCCTATCAGCTGGGGACCCTGCGGATGCGTGAGAGCCTGGAGACCTACCTGACCCCGACCGAGAGGGTGCGCCGCATCCTCGGGCAGCACATCGGCCGGACGGCCGAGACCATCAAGAGGGACGTTCCGCCCGTCACCAGCCCGGTCCTGGTGGCCATGTCCGGCGATGCCCAGTTCGCGGCCGCCCGGCTGTCGGCCGATTGGGCCGAAGCCCCGCTGTTGTCGATCGATTTCAAGACCTTCTCGGCCTTCGCCGACAAGGTCATCCCGGTGCCGGCCGAAAAACTCGTCAGCCGCTTCAAGCTGACCTACGAGGAGGCCGAGACGATCGGGCCCGGGCTGTTCGCCTATGTCATCCTGGGCCGGACGTTCAAGGTCGAGACGGTCGTCATCCCCAAGGCGACCTTCCGGGACGGGTTGCTGAGGGAGATCGCCGTAGAAAGCTCCTGGACGGAGGCCTTCTCCGAGGAGGTCGTCCGGCAGGCCGTCGCCCTCGGCCGCAAGTACGGCTTGGACGAAGGCCATGCCCGGAACGTCTCCGATCTCAGCGTCCATCTGTTCAAAGCCCTCGAGAGGGAGTTCCACCTCGATCCCCGCCATGGGCTGCTCCTCCGGGTGGCGGCCCTCCTCCACGAGATCGGAGGCTTTATCAGTAACAGGAGCCATCACAAGCACTCGATGTACATCATCCAGCACAGCAGCCTATTCGGGCTGTCCCGCGAGGACCTGTCGCTGGTGGCCCTGATCGCCCGCTACCACCGGCGGGCCCTGCCGTCGCTGAACCATCCGGAATACGCCGCCCTCGACAGGGACCGGCGCCTCACGGTCTCCAAGAAGGCAGCCATCCTCCGGGTCGCCGACGCCCTCGACCGCAACCACCTCCAGCAGGTCCGGGACCCGACCGTCGAGCTGACCAAGGGCGAGCTGATCATCACCGTCGACGGGGTCGAGGACCTGACCCTCGAGCGCCTGGCCCTCAAGGAAAAAGGCCCCCTCTTCGAGGAAGTGTACGGCTTGAAGGTCGTCCTGCGCGAGGGCCGGGCCGGCCAGCGGGAGAAAGTCAGTGGCGGCTGATCCCGATCTTTTCCTCAACCGCGAGCTGAGCTGGCTGGCCTTCAACCAGCGTGTCCTCGACGAGGCCCTCGATCCCGGCCTGCCCCTCCTCGAGCGGCTCAAGTTCCTGGCCATCACCGCGTCCAACCTGGACGAGTTCTTCATGGTCCGCGTCGGCGGCCTTCAGCAGCTTGCCGAACAGGGCCGCGTCAAGCCCGACCTCACGGGGCTTTCCCCGGCCGCGCAGCTCAAGGAGATCGGCCGGCGGGTGCGGCAGATGGTCGACGACCAGGGCGCTTGTTTCGCCGGCCTTGAAGACCGGCTGGCCGAGGCCGGCATCCGCCGGCTTCGAATGGAAGAGCTGAGCCCCGGCCAGGAGAAGTTCCTCGATCGCCTTTTCACCAACGAGGTCCTCCCCGTGCTGACCCCGATCGCCCTCTCTTCGGACCGGCCCCTGCCCGCGCCGCTCGGGTTGAGGATCAACCTCCTGGTCCGCTTCAGACGGAGCTCAGGGCGGGAGGACGGATCGGAGAGCGCCTTCGTCACGCTGCCGAAGAGTCTGGCCCGGTTCCTGACGCTTCCCGTCGAGGCGGGGTTCGACTACACGCTGCTGGAAGACGTGGTCGCGCGGTTCGCCGGGCGGCTGTTCCCGGGAGAGACCGTTCTCGACGTCGTTCCGTTCCGTGTCACCCGGAACGCCGATCTGGCCGTCCGCGAGGACCAGGCGGGCGACCTCCTGGCCGAGATGAAAGAAGTCCTGGTCGAGAGGAAGCTCAGCGCCTGCGTGCGTTTGGAGATCCCGGCCAAGGCGGCGGCCCCGGCCGTTGAGCTCCTGCGGTCCACGCTAGGCGTAGCCTCCGACCGCGTCTACCGGTCGTCCGGGCCCCTGGACCTGTCGGCCTTCCTGCGCCTGTCGGGCCTGCCCGGATTCGAGTCGCTCCGGAACGAGCCCTGGCTTCCCCGGCCGGCCCCGGAATTCGAGACCGGGGATTCGGTCTTCGATGTCATCGGGCGCAAGGACATCCTCCTTTTCCATCCGTACGACAGCTTCGACCCCGTCCAGCGCCTGGTCGAGGAGGCCGCGGACGACCCGAACGTCCTGGCCGTCAAGCAGATCCTCTACCGGACGAGCGAGGACAGCCCGGTCATGGCCGCCCTCGCCCGGGCCGCGGAGAAGGAGAAGCACGTCACGGCCCTCGTCGAGCTCAAGGCCCGGTTCGACGAGGCCCGCAACATCGAGGGCGCCCAGGAGCTCGAGCGGGCCGGGGCCCAGGTCATTCACGGGGTCCGCGGGCTCAAGACCCATGCCAAGCTCTGCATCGTCGTCCGCCGGGAGCCGGCCGGCATCCGGCGCTACCTGCACTTCGGGACGGGCAACTACAACGAGAGAACGGCCCGGCTGTACAGCGACATCGGCTACATGACCTGCCGCGAGGACTACGCGGTGGACGCCTCGGCCTTCTTCAACGCCATCTGCGGGTTCTCCCAGGTCGTGCCGTTCCTGAAGCTCGAGGCGGCGCCCCACGGCCTCAAGACCCGTCTTCTCGAGCTCATCGACAACGAGGCCGAACGTCAGAAACAGGGGGAGAAGGGCCTCATCCGGGCCAAGGTCAACTCCCTGTCGGACCCCGACATCATCCGGGCCCTGGCCAAGGCCTCCCAGGCCGGGGTCGAGATCCTGCTCAACGTCCGGGGAGTTTGCTGCCTGCGGCCGGGCGTCAAGGGGCTGACCGAGACGGTCTCGGTCGTCAGCATCGTCGACCGCTATCTCGAGCACAGCCGCGTCCTCCATTTCCGGGACGGCGGCCGGGACCGGGTGTTCATCTCCAGCGCCGACTGGATGACGAGGAACCTCGAGCGGCGGGTCGAGCTCCTCGTGCCCATCGAGGACGAGGCCTGCCGCAAGAGGCTGCTGGCCGTCCTGGACGTCTTTTTCCTGGACAACGTCAAAGCCAAGCGCCTCCAGCCGGACGGGACTTATGTCAAGGTCGAGACGCCGGGGCGCAAGAAGGGCGTTCGCAGCCAGGAGCATTTCGCGAAGCAGGCCCGAGAAACCGTCAAGCGCCTGGAGAGCGATCGGGCCCGGGAATTGGTCCCCGTCCGCCCCGCCGAGCGGAAGTAGGGAGCGGAGCGGTCGCTCAGCGGGCCTGGCGCTCGAGCTTCTCGGCCTGCTCGCGGATCTCGGCGGGCAGGCGGCCGCGGTAGGGCTTGAGGAAGGACCGGACTTCATCGGCCTCGCTCTTCCAGTCCCTCATGTCGACGGCGAACAGCTTCTCCAGCCGGTCCTTGGGCATGTCGAGGCCGGTCATGTCGAGGTCCTCGACCCGGGGCACAAAGCCGGCCGGCGTCTCTCGGGCCGGGACGGCGCCGTTGACCCGGTCGATGATCCATTTGAGGACCCGGATGTTCTCCCCGAATCCCGGCCAGAGGAACTTGCCGTTCTCGTCGGCCCGGAACCAGTTGACCGAGAAGATCGTGGGCGGCCGCGACATGCGGTGGCCGACGTTGAGATAGTGCCGCCAGTAATCGGCCATGTTGTAGCCGCAGAAGGGCAGCATGGCCATCGGGTCGCGGCGGACGACGCCGACCCTTCCGGCGGCCGCGGCCGTCGTCTCCGAGCCCATCCGGGCGCCGAGGAAGACGCCGTGCGACCAATTGAAGCTCTCGACAACGAGGGGGATGAGCCGCGTGCGGCGGCCGCCGAAAATGATGGCCGAGATGGGCACGCCCTTGGGATTCTCGGCCTCTTTGTCCAGCATCGGCGAATTGATGATCTGGGCCGTGAACCGCGAGTTGGGATGGGCCGCCTTGGTGCCCGAATCCGGCTTCCACGGATGGCCCTGCCAGTCGAGGAGGTTCTCGGGAGGGGCGCCGTCCACGCCTTCCCACCACGGCTCGTTCCGGTCCGTGTCCAGGGCCACGTTGGTGAACAGCGTCGGGTTGAAGGCCCCGCGGCGGATGGTCTTCATCATGTTGGGGTTGGTCTGCATGGATGTGCCCGGAGCGACGCCGAAGTATCCGGCCTCGGGGTTGATGGCCCACAGCCGGCCGTCCGGGCCGATGTTGAGCCAGGAGATGTCGTCGCCGAGCGTCCAGACCCGGTAGCCGGGCAGGGCCGACTCCATCATGGCCAGGTTGGTCTTGCCGCAGGCGCTGGGCAGGGCGGCCGTGATGTAGGTCTTGTTGCCCCGGTGGTCTTCGATGCCCATGATGACCATGTGCTCGGCCAGCCAGCCCTGCTTGTAGCCGAGGTAGGAGGCGATGCGCAGGGCCACGCACTTCTTGCCGAGCAGGGCGTTGCCGCCGTAGCCCGAGCCGACGCTCCAGACCAGGCTCTCGTGGGGAAAGTGGGTGATGTAGCGGCGATCGGGGCTGAGGTCGCCGATGGAATGAAAGCCCTTGATGAAGTCGTCGCGGTTGCGGAGCTTGTCCAGGATGCGTGTGCCGACCCGGGTCATGATCCGCATGCTGACGGCGACGTAGGTCGAATCCGTGATCATGACGCAGGCCTTGGCATAGGGCGAGTCGGGGTGGCCCATCATGTAGGGGATGACGTACATCGTCCGGCCGGCCATGCAGCCGTCCGATAGCTTCGACAGGATCTTCTTGGCCTTGACCGGGTCCATCCAGTTGTTGTTGGGCCCGGCGTCCTCGCGGTTCGGATGGCAGATGAAGGTCAGGTGCTCGACCCGGGCGACGTCGGTCGGGTGGCTGCGGTGGAGGTAGGCCGTCGGCCAGGTCTGATGATTGAGCTTCTGGAAGACGGGACCGTTGAGCCGCTCCTCGTTCATGCCGATCTCGAGGAGCCGCCAGGCCTCGCCCTCCGAGCCGTCCATCCAGTAGACCTTGGCCGGCTTGGCCAGGCGTTCCTGCTCTTCGATCCAGCGTTCGACGGCGGTCGACATCGTGATGCGTCCGCTTCTTTTGTATCAGGACGACCTGATACTGTCAAACCGCGCTCAGACTTGGATCTCGTAGACTAAGGGAACGCCGGCGAGCGAGATGTCGGGGTTAAAGGTCCAGGAGACGAGGTTGACGGCCCGGGGGTAGGGGAAGAAGCCGGCCCGGTAGAAGGGCCCGGCCGGCCAGCCGCGCTTGGTGAAATCGACGGTCCCGACGAAGCCCTCGGCCTTGATCAGCGAGAGGTAGGCACGGAGGAAGGCCGCGCGCTCAGACGGGGCGAGATCGCCGAAGGCGATGTGGTTGATCCAGGCCCAGCGCTCGACGGTCCGTCCCAGGTGCTCGTGGACGATGAAATTGATCATGGCCCGGATGCGGCCCTTTTTCTCCCAGACTAGGGTTCGCGATACGTCCGGCCAGGCCAACTCGACGGCCAGCTCCTCTTTGTCCCAGACGCGGGCCAAGGGGATGGTCTGACGGTAGCGGTCTAGGAGGGCGTGGCAGGAGTCGAGATCGGCGGGGCGGTAGTCGCGAAGAGAGACGCCGGGCGCGGGCTTCGGGCGCCGATGGCCGCCGATGAGCCGAACGGCCGCTTTCTCGTAGCCCTTGAGGTTCTCCGAGGCGGCCACCCGCCCGAGGTCGAGGATGCGGGCCAGGACCGCGGACTTGCGGATGCGCTCGATGCGGCACCCTTCGGCCCGGAATTTGTTCATCATCTTCGTCGAGCGGTGACCGGTCTCGAGGGTCAGAAGCGAGAAGTCGTAGCCGTATTTCCGGTTGCCCTCGACAGCCGCCC
>JAWOHF010000073.1:0-7886 GCA_046496285.1 Candidatus Aminicenantota bacterium | reverse complement strand
GGCTGACCGGCCCTCGCCCCCGGGCGGCCAGCCGGCGGGGGCGAGGGCCGGTCAGCCGGTGAGCAGCCAGCCCGCGCATGAACCGCTGCACGAAGTTCCCGGTCCCCGGCTTCGGCATCGCGGCCTGGAGGTCAGCGTTGGCTATCCCAGGCTCTATACCCAGGCGGACTGCGCCGACAGCTACGCGGTATTCGGGAACTGCTTCGGCAACAATCCTGCGTCGCCCGCTATTTAGCGCCGTGTCCCCACGGGTGCTTGCCTGCCGGATGACCGGGGAGTAGAATCGGGGCAGGTCCCAAAAAGGAGGCGATCATGCCCTCATCTATGGCACTCAAATTTGCGATGCTTGCGCTGGCCGTTCTCGTATCCGTGGCTTCTGTTAAGGCCGGCGAGGACCCGGCGAGGGAGACGGAGGGCGACGCGGCCGGGCCGACGCTCCGCTTCACAATCCTCTACGACAATTACCTCCACAAGGAAGGGACGAAGCCGGATTGGGGCTTTGCTTGCCTCATCGAGGGCGCCGAAAAGACGATCCTGTTCGACACCGGGACGAAACCCGAGATCCTGACGCACAATGTCGAGACGCTGGGCGTCGATCTGAAAAAGGTCGACATGATCGTCATCACCCACAACCATGGTGACCATACCGGGGGGTTGCCGGCCGCCCTGGGGAAGAAGCCGGGCATCCCGGTCTTCTTTCCGGCCTCTTTCCCCTCGGAATTCGGCCGGCGCGTGGAGGAATTGGGCGGGGAGGCGCGGGCCGTCGGCAAGCCCCTGGAGATCTGCCGGAACGTCCACCTCACCGGCGAGCTGGGCGAGGCCATCGTCGAGCAGTCGCTGGTCATCGACACGCCCGAAGGCCTCGTCGTCGTCACCGGGTGCTCCCACCCGGGGATCGTCGAGATCCTTAGGCGAGCCGGGGAGATCGTGGACAAGCCCATCACGCTGGTCTTCGGCGGCTTCCACCTCGGGAACATGAAGGACGCCGACGTGGAGGCCATCATCGCCGCTTTCAAAGAGATGAAGGTCGTGCGCTGCGGGGCCACCCATTGCACGGGCGATCGGCCCATCGCCCTGTTCAAAAAGGCCTTCGGCGAGAACTTCGTGCCCATCGGAACGGGCAGAGTCATCGAGGTCCCGGGCTACTAGCGGCCGTTTTTACGGCTTGGCTTGCGCCGCGGCCATGCTGAAGAGCCACGACACTCCCTCGGATCAAGCACCCGGCGAGGTGCTCAGAGCAATCTGAGCGGAAGGACCTTTTGGATCTCCCGGAAGTGCTCGTCCAGCGTAAGGACGGCGCAGCCTTTCTCTTCGGCGATCACGGCGATGTGGCAATCGACGAGATGAATGGTCCGGCCGCGGCCTCTGAGCCGGCGTGAGATCTCCCCGGCCTTGGCCCACGTCTCCGGCCCCTGGCCGATGATCGTGAAGGCTTCCCGGAGACTCTCGACGGCCGCGACCTCCCGCTCCGATCTCGCGCCCTGGAGCAGCTCGGCCAGAACGATCTCCGGGATGCAGATATCGGCGCTCGTGAGAAGATGGTCGAGCTTCTCAGCGACGACCGGTGTGATCCCCCGCAGATAATCTACCCAAACGGAGGTGTCGACGAGAACGCGCTCAGCGCTCACGGTGCCGGGCCTCGGCCGTCGTGTCGTCGAATTCGAGCTTGCCCTTGAGGGACCTGATCCTGTCGATCTTCCGGCGGCGGAGGTATTCGGCAACCGCCTCGCGCACGGCCATCGCCTTGCTCCGGGCTTTGGTCGCGTCCATGAGCTCGTCGATCGCGTCCTTCTCGATGGTCACCGTAGTCCGCATAGTATCTCCAGAAATAGCGCACAATAATAATAGGAAAGTAGCATAGAAATGTCAATAGTTTATGTGCGCCGGACTGACCGCTGCCCTCATTTCTAACCTGAAGTCCTTTTTGAGCTTTATTCAGCGCCGCCGTTCCTGGGGCGCTTTTCGGGCCGATGGAGCATTAGCCTAGCGGCGCTTCAGCGATCCTGTGCTTTCTTGGCCCGGGGGATGACCGGGAAGCCGATCTTCCGGGCCAACTCCTCGAAGCGCGGGTCGCCGTGGAGGGAGTGGAGGGCCCAATCCGAAGCGAGCAGCAGGATGTCGCTGGAACGCTCTTCGTATAACCGGTCGAGCAGTTCAAAAGCCTCGCCCCGGTCGCCGAGGCAGGCGTAGACACAAGCTTCATCGAACCTCATGTCCATGTTTTTTCGAGCCTGAGCCGTCTTGTACTCTTTCAGTGCGCGGAGGGCTTCTTCCCGCTGGCCGGTCACGGCCAGGATCATGGGGTACTGACGCCGAAAAAAGGGATGGGGCTTGTTGCCGAGCTCGCTGTTGAGCTTCTCCGCGATCTCCAAGGCTTCGGCATGCGAGCCCTTCAAAGCCTTGGCCCAAATGACATGCAGCGTCAGTTCCACTCCGACTAAGCGTGCTCCGTCGAGAGCTTTCAGCGCGTCGTCGTATCTTCCCGCGCATAGATAATAGAAGGAGCGCCGCTCTCGATAGCGGGATTCCAGGCCGATCGGGTCAGCCCCTCGCACGCGGGCCGTGATCGAATCGATGGCCAAGTCTGCCCGCCCGGAGATACAAAGGAAGGTCTCGTAGAGGATCGGGATGAACATGTCGCCGGGCGCCAGTTCGAGCGCTGTATGAAAATCCCGCTCGGCCCCGACAGGATCCCAGTTCATCATGAACTTCAGATAGGCTCGTGCGGAATAGGCCATGGCCAGGTTATTGTCGATCTCCAGAGCCTTGCCCAGGGCTTTCCAGGCCTTCGGATAGACGAGCCTATGATCCTCGATACGGTTGATCCCTAAGCCGAAATATTCAAAACCCAGCCAGGCATGGGCCAAGGCCAGGCCCGGATCGATATCGATGGCTTTCTGGAAATATTCGAGATGACTCGGAGGATCTGCGTCCCATTCGTCGGGCTGATCGGCGGCGGCGATGCCCTTCATCAGAAGCGAGTAGGCCGCGGGGTCGACCTTCCCGCCGCCGGCCAGGAGCGCCTGCTCGGCGGGGGTGAGAACGACCTTGACGGCCTCGGCGACGGCCCGGGCAAGCTCGCGCTGAAGGATGATGATATCCTTTTCTTCGCTTTCCAGGGTGTCGGCGGCAAGACACTCGTTGCGGATAGGATCGGTCACCGAGTAGATCAGGCGATGGCGGCCGCCGGCCTGCAGCCAGGAGCAGTGGACCAGGACCTCAACCCCGAGCTCCGCGGCGATCTTCCTGGCCGACTTGCCGGAATTCTTGAAGCTCAAGATCGTCTCGGCCGGAGGGACTTTCAGCGCCGCGACCTTATAGAGCTCGGCGTTCAGCATCCGTGTCAGGCCATCGGCGAAATACTCCCTCTCCGCGTCGCCCGTTTCATTGATGACGGGCAGGATGGCCACGGAACCGAACGAGTCGGGCTCTTGGGGAGCGACGGACAGACGCCAGATCAGGAAAGAGGAGACGACAACGGCCGCGGCGGCCAAGGCGGCGAAGAGCAGTGTGAGGCGCTTTTTCTTGCCCTCGGTGCCCTTCTTCGCCAGCCAGGCGTCGATCTCGTCCCGGTAGGCGAAGACCCGGGCTTTGGGCGAGCCATCGAGCCGATGGACGGGCAGGCCCATCTGCTGCTCGAAATTCCGGCAGGTCCGAACGCTGCGCTTGAGGTAGGCGGCGATCTCCTTCCAGGAGTCGAAAGTTTCCCGTGGTTCGGTCATCCCGTTCCCTCTGCGGCTTCAATGGTAACCGCACCCAGACGGGTATGTCAACAGGCGCGGGCGGAACGCTGTGAGCCGGGGCGGTCTATTTCCAGTCGGGCAGCCGACCCGGCGTATAGGGCGCGCCGACGGCGTCGAGCCGCTTCTCGATGGCCTTGACGTCCTCGGCCAGGATCCTCTTGAGCTCCTCATAGACCGGCTTGAACTCCTCCTCGGCGATGGCGTAGGCGTCGCGCTGGGTCTTGGTCGGGGCCGAGGTCGAGCCGGACATCTCGCCGGCGATCCTCATGATGCGGCTGGCGATCCCGGGCTCGGTGTCCTTGTCGAGGCGCGAAAGCAGCCTGTCGCCGGTCATCTTCAGCTGGAGCGCTTCGAGCTTTTTCTCGAGAGCCTTGACGGCGTCGAGGATGTCCTGGTGAGGGGCCGTGACGCTCTTGAGAGAGGCCCTATAGTGCCGGGAGAGGGCCCCCAGCTCGCGCAGGACGCTCGACGCGGCCGTGACCGAGTGGCTGAGCCTGCGGGCCTTCTTCTGGAAAGCGGCCAGCTCGGCCCGGTCGGCGGCCGGGAGCGAGACCTCGGAGAGGGCCTTGACCTCGAACGAAACCGGGCCGGCCAGCTCTTTGACCTGGCCGCCGGCGCTCAGGGCCAGCGAGACCGCGTATGTCCCGGGGATGACGAAGGTGCTCGAAGGACCGGATGAGGCCGGGGCTGCCTGGGCGGGGTTGGTCGGGGCGAGGCCGGGATAACGGAGGTCCCATGTCGCGCGGTTGAGGCCCGTGCGGGCCGGCTCGCGGAGAATGCGGACGACTTGGCCGTCCTCGTCGGCGACGGTGAAGAGCAGCGCGGCGGGCTCCTCGGCCTGCTCGGCCTTCAGGCGCTCATAACTCGGATAGGGGGCGGGCTTTCCGGCCTTGACCAGGGCGGCCTCCTCTTCCTTTCTCTGCTCACGGAGCGGTTTCGGCGCGTCCTTGAGATGATAGGTGAAGACCGCCGCGACGGGCGGGTTTGGCGCCGTGAAATAGCTCTCGCCCTGGAAACCCTTCTCCTTCGAACCGAGGCCGCCCAACGGCTGTTTCTCGACGAACATCCAGGCGTCCTTGACCGGGAAGAGGTGACCGTCCTCGGCCAAGGCTTCGGGCTTCACGGCGCGCAGCGGCGAGTAATCGTCGAGGACGTAGAACCCGCGGCCGAAGGTGGCCAGCACGAGGTCCGACTCGCGCTTCTGGATGTCGATGTCGCGGACGGCGACGGTTGGCAGGCCCGAGCCGAGCTTCTTCCAGTGCTTCCCGCCGTCGAGGGTGACGAACAGGCCGAACTCGGTGCCGGCGAAAAGAAGGTCGGGGCGAACGTGGTCCTCGGCCAGCGCGTAAACCGAGCCGCGCGCGGGAAGGTCCGAGGCGATCGATGTCCAAGTCCGGCCGAGGTCCGCGCTCTTGAGGACATAGGGCTTGAAGTCGCCGCGCTTGTGGTTGTTGAACGCGGCGTAGACGGTGTTCCGGTCGTGGTGCGAGGCGACGATGTCATTGACATAGGTCAGATCGGGAACGCCGGGGAACTTGTCGATCTTTCGCCAGTTCGCGCCGCCGTCCTCGGTCACCTGGATGAGGCCGTCGTCCGTGCCGGCGTAGAGCAGGCCTTCGGCGACCGGCGACTCGTCGAGGGCGACGATGTTGCCGTACTGGGAGGTCGAGGCGTTCTTGGCCACGGCGTCCATCGGCCAGACCCGGCCCATGACCTCGAGGGTGTTGCGGTCGATCCTCCGCGTCAGGTCCTCGCTGATGACCTTCCAGGAGTCGCCCCGGTCGTCGCTGCGGAAGACCTTGTTGGCCGCGAAGTAGAGGCGGGTGTGGGAGTGGGGGCTAATGAACAGGGGAGAGTCCCAATTCCAGCGGTAGTCGGCCTCGCCCTTTCGGGGCTTGGGCTGGATGGCCGTCGATTCCCCGCTTTTGCGATCGAAGCGGGCCAGGTTGCCGTGCTGGGACTGGGCATAGACGATGTCGGGGTTCTCGGGATCGACCGCCGATTCGAAGCCGTCCCCGGTGTCGGTCGTGACCCAGTCGGCGTTGACGATGCCGTGGGCGCTCGTCGTCCGCGACGGGCCGCCCAGGCTGTAGTTGTCCTGGGTGCCGCCGTAGACGTTGTAGAAGGGGGTGTCGTTGTCGGCCGTGACCTTGTAGAACTGGGTCACCGGCAGGTTAGGCATGTATTTCCAGGTCGTGCCGCGGTCGAACGACTCGTAGACCCCGCCGTCGTTGCCGTTGAGGTAGTAGCCCGTGTCGTCGGGGTCGATCCACAGGGCGTGGGAGTCCCAGTGCTTGCTCTGGTCGCCGAGGGCCTTCCAGGTCGCTCCGCCGTCGTCGGTGACCTGGAGGAAGACGTCGTGGGAATAGACGCGCTCGGGGTCCTTGGGGTCGCAGAGGATCTCCTGGTAATAGTTGCCGCTTGAGGTGTAGGCGCCGCGCCGCTCCCAGGACGCGCCGCCGTTGGTGCTCCGGTAGAAGCCGCCCTTGTCTTCCTGGGCTTCGACGATGGCGTAGAGAAGGTTCGGCGTGACGGGGGACAGGGCCAGGCCGATGCGGCCGAGGTCGCCGGAGGGCAGGCCGCGGACGATCTTCTCCCAAGTTATTCCGGCGTCAGTGGTCTTGTAGACGGCCGAGCCCGGCCCGCCGCTGATCTGGGTGAAAACGTGGCGGCGGCGCTGGTGGGCCGCGGCGTAGAGGACATCGGGGTTTCGCGGGTCGAGGCGGACCTCGTTGAACCCGGTGTTCTCGTCGACGGTCAGGACGGCCGTCCAGGTCTTGCCGCCGTCCGTGGTCTTATAAACGCCCCGGTCGCCGCCCGGGCTCCACAGGGGGCCGTAGGCCGCGACGTAGACGACGTTCGAGTCGCGGGGGTCGATGGCGATCGTGCCGATATGCTCGGAGGCCTTCAGGCCGACGTTCTTCCAGGTGGCGCCGCCGTCGTCCGACTTGTAGACGCCGTCGCCGTAGCCGACGCTGCGCTGGTTGTTGTTCTCGCCGGTCCCGACCCAGACGACGTTGGGGTCATTGGGGTCGAGCGTGACGCAGCCGACGGAATAGGATCCCTGGGCGTCGAACACGGGGGTGAAGGTCGTCCCGGCGTTGACGGTCTTCCAGACGCCGCCCGAGGCCGAGGCCACGAAGAACTCGTGGCGCTTGCCGGGCCGGACGGCGAAGTCCGAGATGCGGCCGGAGGTCAGGGCCGGGCCGATGGACCTCAGCTTGAAGGCGCCGAGAGACAGGCCGGCGTAGGGGTCGGCGTCCTTGGCGGGCGCGGCCTTGGCTCTCGCCTGGCCGGAAAGCACGGCCGGAATGGCCGCGGCAAGGATGATGAGGGCCAGAGACGCGGCGAGGATGCTCCTTGCGTTCGCTCGGTTCGACATGACGTCCTCCTGAGGCGGGTTTCACGAAAGGCGGAAACAGAATCATACCGCCGCCCGCCCGGAGGGTCAAGGTCCCTTTTGCCGGCCGACGCGCGAGTACCTTTCCAGATTCTCCCAATACGCAGCGATGGCTTCCGCGGAATTGTCCTTGAACGTGAAGGTCGAGCCCGGCCCGCTCACCGTGTCTGCGGTGGCCCCCGTGAGCAGGCCGGCGAGCGCGCCGGCGCCGCCTCCGAGGAATCCCAAAAGGAGTGCCGTGCTGGTCCTCTTTCCGCTGTCTCTGTCGGCCGTCATCGCCCATCCCAGGGCCGCTCCCCCGGCGAAGCCGAGCAGCGCTCCGACACCGCTGAACCGCCCTGCCCGCGATCTTCGGACGATGCGCACGGAACGGACGTCGCTCAACTCGACGGACTCGTCCCTGCCCCGATCGCTCAACAGCAGCAACGAATCGCGTTTGACGGCGATAAGCTCGCCCTCGACCAGGCTTCCGTCGGCCCGCGTGACGACCAGGTCGGCGCCGCGCTTCTCCTTGGCCGAAAGGCCGGAAGGCATCATCAGCAACGAGAACGCCAGGACGCCCGTTAAAAAGGATTTCGTTTTCGTCTTCATGGTTTTAATCCCTCGCTACGTCTCAATTTTAAGTTCGAGAGGGCGGGAAGTTGTCAACATTTTGTAAAGAATTACCAACACGGCCTCTGCTTTTAGGTTTGACAAGGTTCATCATAAGTGATACACTGAGCCTGAGGTGATCAGATGCCGAC
>JAWOHF010000013.1:0-10140 GCA_046496285.1 Candidatus Aminicenantota bacterium | reverse complement strand
GCTTGGCCCCGGGGACATTGAAGCTCCGAGGAAGCCTGAACTACCAGGCCTGTGACGTCGCGACCTGCCTGCCGCCCGCGGAGATCGGCTTCGAAGTTGCGGTTCCTATCGCGCCGGCCTCGCGGAAGACCGTCGATACCTGCCCCGAGATCTTCGAAAAGCTCGCCTTCCGTCGGTTTTCCTGAAAGGCCCAGCCGGCTCGGGACGTTCCTCTCGCGGCGCCACCCCCCAATTGCGAGTTCGATCATTCTTCGGCTGCGGAGGGGCCTCGGGGTATCCTCTCCGTCCGCGCGGTGATTCTTCACGCGTTCCCGGTCCGGATCCGGTGGGAATGGGCCGCGTATCCGTCCCGGGCCCGCTAAATCACCGCTTTATGCTCCCGTCAAGGACACCCCTGCGGCCCCTACTTCCGCAGCCTCCCCGGATTCCGTTCTCATCCGTCGGCCAGGACCGGACTCTGCCTTCGCGAGTTGCGAGGCTTAGAAGGCGAGGGACAGTGACGCAGCGGAGCGGGGGCCCCCCGCCCGCGCGGAGCCGCTGATGCCGAAGAGCGCTTTGGGACGGCGAGCACGGACGGGGGTGCGCCGCGAGAGGAACGTCCCGAGCCGGCTGGGCCTTTCAGGAAAACCGACGGAAGGCGAGCTTTTCGAAGATCTCGGGGCAGGTATCGACGGTCTTCCGCGAGGCCGGCGCGATAGGAACCGCAACTTCGAAGCCGATCTCCGCGGGCGGCAGGCAGGTCGCGTCGTCACAGGCCTGGTAGTTCAGGCTTCCTCGGAGCTTCAACGTCCCCGGGGCCAAGCCCTCCGCGGCTTTGAGCAGCACTCCGAGGATGACCCGGCCCTCGTAGACGGCCACCTCGACATCCGAATAATCATACTTGGCCCGGCGTCCCGCCGGATAGACTGTCTCGAGGATCTCGATGCCGGCCGAGTCCTCGAAAGCCAAGGACGTCGGGTACAGGAACTCGTCCAGAGGTGCGCTGTCGTTGATGTGATACCCTTTCTTGATCTCGAGGATGACGGCGGCCTTGAAGGTCTCGCCGGGGCGGACGGCATCCCGGGAGAGGACGCTGTCGATGGACGAGATGACCAGGATCTCCTGTCCGGCGAGAGCCGGCCAAAGGGCCATGGCAAGCATCAGAGTGACGAGGGCCAAGCGCGAACGAGCGGCTGCCGATCTCATGGTTCCACCTTTCATCTCAGACCTTCTCTTCCTTGACCCAGAGCTTGGGCAGGAGCTTGACCAGGCCGAGCCCGCTGGCGACGAAGATCGCCGCCCAGACCAGCCCGAGCGTCGTCTGGCCGTAGATGAAGCTCCCGGCGCCGAACAGGGCCGAATAAACGAAGCTGATGCCCGTCACCCAGCACAGCAGGGCGTTCGGCAGACTGTCGGGCGTGGCCCCTACGCCGGCCTCGGCTCGCACGGGCTCCCAGCCCCGGCCGCCCGGCCTCACCAGCTTGTAGAAGTTGACCAGTGTCGTCCGGTCCGCGGGCTTGGTCAGGAAGGTCACCGTGATCCAGACGACCGTCGTCACGGCGATGGTCAGAACAAGGGAGATGTGCGTGGGCAGCGGGTGCCCGGTTTTCCCCAGGGTGAAAAAGAAAAGGGCCATGAGGAAGGAGCTGGTCATGGCCGCGATCTCGCTCCAGGCGTTGATCCGCCACCAGAACCAGCGCAGGAGATAGATGAGCCCCGTTCCGGCTCCGACCGAAAGCATCAGGTCGAAGCTCGTCTTGGCCGTGTCCAGGACGTAGGTCAGGAGGGCGGCCAGGACCATCAGCAGGGCGGTCATGATCCTCCCGGCCAGGACATAGTGCTTCTCGGGGGCGTTCTTCTTGACGAAGCGACGGTAGAAGTCGTGGACGATGTAGGAGCTGCCCCAGTTGAGATGGGTGATGAGGGTCGAAACGTAGGCCGCGAGGAGCCCGGCGACCATCAGTCCCAGCAGGCCGGCCGGGAGGAAGCGGAGCATGGCCGGATAGGCCATGTCGGGCCCGACGAGCTTGGGGTCGACGCCGGGGAAGGCCGCCCGGATGTCGGAGAGCTCGGGATAGACGATGAGCGAGCAGAGCCCGACCAGGATCCAGGGCCAGGGCCTCAGGGCGTAGTGCATGGCGTTGAACAGGAGTGTCCCGCCGAGGGCGTCCTTTTCGGACTTGGCGGCCAGCATGCGCTGGGCGATGTAGCTGCCCCCGCCGGGTTCGGCGCCCGGGTACCAGACCGACCACCACTGGACGGCGATGGGGATGATGAATATGGATAAGGCCAGGCCCCAGTCGCCGAAGTCGGGCAGGATGCTGAGGGTTTTCGGGTCGAGCTTCTCGAACAGGCCCGAGAGGCCCCCGATCTGGGGCTGCTTGACGGCGAAGTAGGCCGCCGAGAAGGCCCCGGTCATGGCGATGCCGAACTGGATGAGGTCGATGACCAGGACGCCCCACAGGCCCGACGAGACGGCGAAAAAGATGTTGATAACCGCGCAGATGAGCAGGGTCTTGGTCATCGGCCAGCCCAGAAGGACGTTGGCGATCTTGACCGCGGCCAGATTGACCGTGCCCATGATGACGCAGTTGAAAAAGAGGCCCAGGTAGACGGCCCGGAAGCCGCGGACGAAGCCGGCCGGCTTCCCCGAGTAACGGATCTCGTAGAACTCGAGGTCGGTCAGGACCCCCGACCGCCGCCACATCCGGGCGTAGAAGAAGACGGTCATCATCCCGGTCAGCAGGAACGCCCACCAGACCCAGTTGCCCGCGACACCTTGGGTCCGGACGATGTTGGTCACCAGGTTCGGCGTGTCGGTGCTGAAGGTCGTGGCCACCATGGAGATGCCGACCAGCCACCACGGCGCGGCCCGGCCCGAGGTGAAGAACTCGGTCGTGTTCTTCCCGGCCCTCCGGCTGAAAAGCAGCGCGGGCACGAAGCAGATGGAAACGGAAACGACGATGATGATCCAATCGATCAAGACAAGTCGCATGGAGGCGTCCTTTCGATCAGTATCTCTGCCAGTCGGGCTTGTGGTCGTAGACCCAGGTGTAGTAGCCGGCCATCTCGAGCTCCGAGGCCGCCTCCCGGTCGAGGACGACCACGGTCCGGGGATGCATCTGAAGGACGGAACCGGGCACCATGGCCGTGACGGGGCCTTCGACGGACCTGGCGACGGCCCGGGCCTTCTTCTTCCCGAAGGCCAGGAGGAGGCACATCCGGCTGTCCATGATGGTCCCCAGGCCCATGGTGATGACGTGGGTCGGGACCCCTTCGGGTCCGCCGAACCCGGCCGCGGTGTGCCTCCGGGATTCCTCCGTCAGGGTCTTGATCCTCGTCCGCGAGGACAGGGAGGAGGTCGGCTCGTTGAATCCGATGTGCCCGTTGGTGCCGATGCCGAGGATCTGGATGTCGATGCCGCCGGCCGAATGGATGGTCTGTTCGTACTGCCGGCAATAGGCGGGGATGTCCCCGGTCAGGCCGTCCGGGATGTTGATGCGCTCCTTGGCGATGTTGACGTGGCTGAAAAAGTGGGCCCACATGTAGCTGTGATAAGAGGAGGGATGGGCGGGGGAGATACCGACGTATTCGTCGAGATTGAAAGTCGTCGCGGCGCTGAGATCCAGCCCTGACTCCCGGTGCATGCGGACCAGCTCCCGGTAAAGCGGCAACGGCGTGCTGCCGGTGGCGAACCCGAGGACGGCGCGGGGTTTGTCCTCCACCAGCCGGGCCACGATGCGGGCCGCGACCTGGCTGGCCTGCAGGCTGTCGGGTTGAATGATGATCTCCATGTCTCCCTCCAGTGGAACGGGGCCCGTTCAGGGCCTTTTGACCCAGAACCTTTCGATACCTTCCTCGACGCTCCGGCGGAACTTGTCGATATGCGAAAGGACGAACCCGGGGACGTCCAAAGAATCGTCCCGGACGAGCGGGCTCAGGTCCATGGCCAACCAAAGCTGGTCGGCCGCGTCGGTCTGATGCGACTGGAAATAAGTGGCGTTTGACCGGCGGCGGCCCATGGTCGCCAAGTCGTACCGCTTGCCGCCCGCGACCTGGGAGTCGTAGACGCCGATCAGGGCCATGGCCAGGCCCTCCCGCGCGCCGACGTCGAGGGCGGCCTTGTCGCCGTCGTCCATCCAGTCCAGCCCCCTCCAGACCTCGCAGCCGTAGACGGTGCGGGGCCGGTCTTCCGCCGGGAGCTCGCGGAGAGCGGCCAGCGCGGTGAAAACGACGGCCAGATGGGTTTCGTGCTTGTCGGCCGGATTATGCGTGTAGACGACGTCGGGCCTGACGGCCTTGAGGACCTCGCCGAGGTCATCTTTGAGCACGCCGGTCGACACGTCCTTGACGGCGGCGCTCGGGTGGTTGAGCTGGACAAGGACGCCGTAATTGCCGAGCAGGGCCGCCTTCTCCTGTTCGCGTCTCCTGAGAGCGGCCATCTCCCCGTCCGAGTAGGAAGCGTATTCCCCGGCCCGCGGGCTGCCGCCGCCGTTGGTGCAGGTCACGGCCCCGAACCAGCGCTCCCGGCTGTGAAAACACCTTTCAATGCCGTGGAAGGCCATGATCTCCAGGTCGTCCTGGTGGGCGCCGAGGCCCAGGTGCGTGATCCTCCGCAGGGCTTCCGGGACCGCCTTCCCGTCGGGAACGAAGATCGACGCGTCGGGGCTGTGCAGCTTCATGACCGGACTCCTTTTGCTTTCTCCTCCGTGTCTATTTCGGGAAGGCTGGCCGCGGCCACCGCCTGACCGACCCTCCGGCTCTTCTCGTCCAGGAGATGGATCCGGACCCGCGCGGCGGTCTTGGGGAATTCGGCCTCCAGGACCTCGGCGGCCTTTCGGACAATGACCTCCCCGCCCGGCCCCGACATGACCCGGCCCAGGACGAGCAGATTCCTGAAGCGGTAGAAGACCTCATACCAAGGGACCGTGTAGCCCAGGGTGACGCCGATGGTTTCGTAGATACGGGCGGCCCGCTCGTCGCCGGCGTCCATGCGGTCCTGGACCTCCTTGAGACGCTCGGGAAGGGCCATGGCCTCGGGAAAACGGAAGCCCGCCGCGAGAGCCAGGCGGTTGACGGCCTGCTGTGAGAAATAATTGGCCCCGACGCCCCTGTCGCCCGACCACTCGTCCACGGGGGCCCCGGGGCTCATGTCGACGGGCACGAAGGCCAGCTCGTCCAGCCAGTCCATGAGGTGCCCGTCCTCGCCGAGGAAACCGGCGGCCTGGCTGGAGCCCATGGCGATGCCCAGGACGGCCTTCTCTTCGAGGGACATCATCCCCGCGAGAGCCGTGACCTCGCCGTCGTTGAGGACCTCGAAGGGCACTCCCCATTCGTCCCGAAGCCGCAGGAACATGCCCTTGACCTTGTTCTCGAAGACGTCTTCAGGGACGGCCCGGAAGAGGGAGGCGATGCGGACCTGATTGTCGATGAAGACGCCGGCCGAGCTTCCGCCGATGGCGTCGACCCGGGGGAGATGACCGGCGGCCCTCTTCAATCCTTCCCGGATGTGCCGGTCATGATAGTCCGGGTCGGCTTCGACCGCCGGCGCCCACGGGAGCTCCTCGCTGAACACGGGCTCTCCGTCCTTGACGGCGGCGATCTTGTAGTCGCTGGCCCCCAGATCGAACCCGATCCGGCAGCCGTCGAGAAAGCCCCCCAGGTGGCGGGGGCTTTCACGCGCTTCGGGGAACGTTCCGGAGCGATGCAGGGAGACCTCGAAGGGGCGCTCGTAGACACGGCTCATGAGGCGAACGTCGAAGGCCCGGGGGCCGTCGGCGGCGTAATGGTCGCGGATGTTCTCGCCGATCGCGGCGGGCCCCTGGAAATGGACCTTCCAGCCGCCACGCGACCAGAGCAGGAACTTGACGACCCGCTCGACGAGCCGCCGCGTCGCTTCGCGTTCGGCGTCCTTTCCCGGGTAGGGGATGGAGGTCTCGAACTGCGAGATCAGCCCGCCCCCGCGCTCGACGCCGATCTTCAGAGGGACCTCACCCGTGTGACGGGCCCGCTCGAGCATAGCGCGGTAGGCCAGGACGATCGGGCTGAACCCGGGATCGCAGGGAGAGGCGTTCAACGGGCCTTGAACTCCACCTTGACCGGGGACAGGAGGCGCGACGCAAGGTTCTCGATCCCGAGGGCCCAGTTCTGCGCCGACGGAACACCCGGTGAAGTGATCCCCCTTCCCCAGGAGCCCGCGACCCAGAACGTCACGGTTCTTGAGGATGGGCCCTTGAGCTTGACCGCGCGGTCGACCCCACCCTCCTCCAGGCCGGCGAAGTCGGCCGGGGAAAAGATCGCGGCCAGGCCGATCTCTCCGGCGCCGGGCGTCTTTCCCCAACTGGCGAAGAATCCCTTGGCTTCCTTGAGCGTTCTGGTCTCGGCGGCGAGCTTCTTGAGGCCCGGGCCGAAGAGGACCGGTCCGCCGGCTTTCGTCTCCACGAAGACATCGTGGCGGGACCAGGCGTTGTCGGCGAAGGCGGAAAAGCGGACGGTGACGGCGGCCGCGCCGCCGCCGGCGAGCCCCACGGACCCGAGATCCGCCTTGACCAAAGCCCGGACGGGGCCCGAGGAGAGAACGGTCAGCTTGGCCTCGGGACCGGACGGGCCGTAGAGAGGCAAACGCGTGTCCCCGTCCCACAGGCTCAGCCCGCCGAGCCCGGCCGACTCGCCGGCGTCGAGGACGTTCATGCCCCATTCCTGCAGGCGCCTCTCTTCGGCCGGGAGCTTCCTCAGGATGAGACCGTCGTAGGACTTCCCGTAGAACTCGATCCGTCCGTTGACGAACTTGTAGGCGGCGAGGTTGGATTCCCAGCCCGCCGTGGACGAGCCGGGTTCCCAGCCGGTCCGGGCGCCGGCCCTGGCGGTCGGCATGAGTTGGAAGCTGCGGGTCGGCGAGTAATAGCAGACGAGCCGGGTCGTGGACAGAGGCGCGAGGCTGCGGATGAACACGATCTCGTCGTGATAGCGGTCCCCATCCAGATCGTCGGTTTGCGTGACGACCAACCGGTAATCGCCGCCGGCTTCGTCGAAAAGGGCGTAGTTGTAGGTGTTGAAATCGGGGGCCAAGCCGCGGACGCCCGCGACGTCGACGATGATGGGGTGATTGTCGAGCGCGACGGGCCCGGGATTGGATATTTCGATGACGAATTGTTTCTTGAAACCGAGGACCTTGGGGTCCTGGGCCTGGGCGGCGGCCGGGCCGGCCATGATAAAGGTCAAGGCGACCAGGCCTGCCAGCCGCCGTGCGACCGGTGTGCGTTGAGACATCGCGGCGTCTCCTTTCTGTGGCGATGGAGCGGGACCCATTTTACCCCAAAATGCGGGAAACGGGTAGGAGCGGAAAGAGCGGCCGGATGTCGGGCGGGAACGGAGGGGCGCGGGCGGTTAACGGCACCCGTCAGGGACGGAAGCCGGTCCCTTCCCCCCCCTGAGGATACCGGCGATCTCCTCGACCAAGGGCTTCGACCCCAGGTAGAGGGCGGTCCTCTGGTGGGGCTGCTCCGGCACGATGTCCAAGATGGATTTTCCGCTCTCGTCCACGGCCGAGCCCCCGGCCTCGCAGCACATGAAGGCCACCACGGCCGCCTCGTACATCAAGCGGAGCTTGCCCTGGGGGCGGTTCTTCTTGGGAACGGGGTGGTTGACGATGGCCGGGTACATGAACAGACCGCCGTTGCGCAGGATGCGGTGGAAGTCTCCGGCCAGGGCCCCGAGGTAGCGGAAGACGAAGGACTTTTCGTTCTTCCGGATCCACTCCTGGATGCCCTCGGCGTAGTACTCGCGGTTGGCGGTGTTGAAAGACAGCTCCCAGGTCTTGCGGTCCTCGGGCAGGACCATGCGAAGGGGCTTGACGTAGTTCATCATCTCGTCGATGTGGAAGCGCCAGCAGCCCGCGTCCCGCAGCGCCAGGGTGAAAGTCCCGGTGGGAATGACGAACATCCCGGCCGCCCGGAACTCGTTCCCGGCCCGGAGGTGGTTGTCTTCGGGGCCTTCCAGGTTCCGCTTGCCGATCCCGAACAGGAACCCCACGGGGAGGTTGTGGGGGACGTTGGACGTGCCGTCCATCGGGTCGTAGTAGAAGAAATACCGGCCGCCTTCGACGTTCATGGGAATGATCTTCTCTTCTTCCTCGGAGACGGCGTGGATGACCCGGCCGGACCTCTGCATGTAGTGCTTGACGACCTCGTTGGCGATGTCGTCCATCTTCATCACGTCCTCACCCTGAACGTTGACGGAGCCGGCCATGCCGAGGTTGCCGTGCAGGGCCCCGGTCAGGTAGTAATACTGGATGCGCTTGGCGGCGTTGAGGATGGAATTCATGAGGATGAGGAAGTGGTAGGTCCGGTGATGGCGCTCCTGATGTTCGAGAAGAAAATCCATGAAGGTTTGTTCGAAATGCAGCATGATTCATCCTCCCCGGGAAATTCGGGCCGGCCCGGGAGCCGGTCCGTTCGATCGCCCCATGCGTCTTAGTTAGCACAGGAAGCGGGGCAGGTCAAGGGAACCGGCGGTTTTGATTCCGTCCGCAGGGCTGTGGTATGGTTGGGCCGAAGGAGAAAAGCCATGGCCGGTATCGCGACGTTCGGCGAGATCATGCTCAGGCTGTCGCCGCCGGGGAAGGAGCGGTTCTTCCAGTCCCCGCGCCTGTCGGCCGTTTTCGGCGGCGGGGAGGCCAACGTGGCCGTTTCGCTGGCCTTTCTGGGACACCGTTCGCGGTGGATCTCGGTCGTGCCCGCGAACGAGATCGGCGAGGCGGCCCTAGGAGCTCTACGGCGTTACGGAGTGGACACCAGCCGGGTGCGGCGGGCCGGCCGGCGGCTGGGCCTCTATTTCGCCGAGTCGGGAGCCAACGAACGGGCTTCGCTTGTCATCTACGACCGAGAGGGCTCGGGACTGGCGGAGGCCAAGGCCGGGGATATCGACTGGGGCGGCGCGCTGTCCGGCTTCGAATGGTTCCACATCAGCGGGATCACGCCGGCCGTGAGCGCTTCGGCGGCCGGGCTGACGATGGAGGCGGTCAAGGCGGCCAGGGCCGCCGGGATGACCGTTTCCATCGACCTGAACTACAGGTCCAAGCTCTGGAGCTACGGCCGTCCGGCCCCCGAGGTCATGGGGGAGCTCGCGGCCCACGCCGATCTTCTCGTCGGCAACGAGGAGGACTGCCAGAAAGCGCTGGGCATCGAGGTCGAAGGGAGCGGCGGGGTCACGGGCCCGCTCGACCCGGCGGCCTACGAGACGCTGACGGCCAAGGTCATGGCCGAATTTCCCGGGGTTGAGCGCGTGGCCGTCACCTTGAGGGACAGCGTGAGCGCCGACCGGAACACGTGGTCGGCCGTGCTGAGGAACAGAAAGGGATTCCTGGCCGGCCCGACTTACGAGATCCGGAACATCGTCGACCGCATCGGGACGGGCGACGCGTTCGCCGCCGGGCTCATCCACGGATCACTCTCGGGGTTGGAGGACGACAAGGCGCTGGCCTTCGGTGTCGCCGCGTCCTGTCTCAAGCACTCGATCCCCGGCGATTTCAATCTGGCCACGGAGAAGGAGATCGTGGCCCTGACGGCGGGCGACCGCTCCGGGCGGGTCCGGCGATAGGGGAGGGCGGAAGGTGGAGAAAGCCAAGGTCCTTGAAGAGCTGATCTCCTCGAAGGTCGTCGCCGTCATCCGGACGAAGGACGCGGGCAAGCTGTCGCGGGTCGCGGCGGCCCTGCTCGAAGGCGGCATCAGGGCCCTCGAGGTCACGATGACCGTGCCCGGGGCGGTCGGGATCATCCGGGAGATGGCCGGGTCGAAAGCGCCGGGCACGCTTGTCGGCGCCGGGACGGTTCTGGATGCGGGGACCGCAAGAGAGGTCATCGCCGCCGGAGCGGATTTTATCGTCTCTCCGGTGACAGACATGGGGACGATCGATGTCTGCCGCGAGGCCGGCGTCCTCGTCGCGCCCGGGGCCTTCACGCCGACCGAGATCGTGGCGGCCTGGAAGGCCGGGGCCGACATCGTCAAGGTCTTCCCGGCAACTTCCCTCGGGCCCCAGTTCTTCAAGGATCTCAGGGGCCCTTTGCCGGAGATCCGGCTCATGCCCACGGGAGGGGTAACGCTCGAGAACGCCAGGGCTTTCCTGGAGGCGGGGGCCTGTTGCGTCGGCATCGGGACGGCCCT
>JAWOHF010000355.1:0-3153 GCA_046496285.1 Candidatus Aminicenantota bacterium | reverse complement strand
GCTTGGCCCTGGAGGACCTTGATGTCCAGGCACTCGTCGGCCTCGCGGCACCTGACGGGATTGCTGTCGATGGCCACGATGTTGTGGCTTTCGCGGGACAGGACTTGGGCCAGGTGGGAGCCGACCTGGCCGAGGCCGAAGAGAACGATGTTGAGGCTCATGGGTGGTCTGCGCCGATTGCTCGCATTGAGGTAAGGCTCAACCTATAACATAGGGTCGGGCGGAAGTCAAAGTGTGCCTAAAAAAGCCGAATATGCCATATAATAGGCCCATATTAGAGGCGAACGATATTAATATCAGCGAAATGCAGCAGCCAAGGCATTGAGGATTTGAACCGCCAGCCCGGTCCTGCTACACTGGTCATAGGGTTTTGCTTCGATACGTCATGCGAACCCTGGATAGGTCGTTGACGGGATGATCGAGCTCAGGAGCGTAGTCAAGAAATTCTCCGTCTCCCCCGTCGTCGACGACGTGAGCTTCGTCGTCAAGCCGGGCGAAGTCCTCGGCTACCTGGGCCCGAACGGGGCGGGCAAAACGACGACGATCCGAATGCTCGCCGGCCTTCTCCAGCCGACCCGGGGCGAGATCCTCTTCGAGGGCCGGCCCATCGGCGCCGGCATCCACGCCTTCAAGAAGCGCCTCGGCTACGTCCCCGAGCAGTCGGAGATCTATCCCCACCTGACCGCCTACGACTTCCTGACCATGGTGGGCCGGCTCCGGAGCCTGCCCGAGCGGGCCCTCAAGGCCAAGGCCCTCGACTTCCTGAGGATCTTCGACCTCGACGGCGACATGCACGCCCCGATCTCCGCCTACTCGAAGGGCATGCGGCAGAAGGTCCTCATCGCGGCGGCCCTGCTCCACGACCCCGACGTCCTGCTCCTCGACGAGCCCCTCTCCGGGCTGGACGTGACGACCGGCCTCATCCTCCGGGACCTCATCAAGAGGCTGGCGGGCGAGGGCAAGATCATCATCTATTCCTCGCACGTCCTCGAGGTGACCGAGCAGGTCTGTTCCCGGATCATCATCCTGCACCGGGGGAAGATCGTCGCCAACGACTCCGTCGAGAACCTCCGGTCGCTCATGCACCTGCCCTCGCTCAACGAGATCTTCAGCCAGCTCGTGGTCCACGAAGACACCGGCGCCGCGGCCGAGAGCATCGTCCGGGTCATGAAGGGAACCGGCGCGGCATGACGCCGCCCGACGCCGCGGCCTCCGCGACCGGTCCGGCCCGGCGGCTTCGCGAGGAGGCCGCCCAGCTCGTCCTCCTGACCAGGCATTTCTTCGACCGGCTCTTCCTCAACGACGTCGTGAACTTCGAGGACCAGATGAAGGAGCGCCTGATCGCCGTCCTGGCGGTCCTGGCCGTCGCCGTCGGCTGGAGCTCCCAGGTGGTCCTCTTCGGGTACAACTTCACGCCCGACGTCAATATCTCGTGGCTGGAGAAGAACTACGTCTTCATCGTGGTCATGATCATCTTCGGGATCGTCGCCCTCCTCGAATGGGAGATGCTCTTCCTCGACCGGCCGGACTTTCTGGCCCTGACACCCCTACCCATCAGGATGCGGACGATCTTCGCCGCCAAGCTGACGTCGTTCGTCGTCTTCATCGGCCTCTTCTCGGCGGCCATGAACAGCCTGTCCTGCGGCTGGTTCGCGCTCTATCTGACACAGTGGAGGTCGGCGAGCCCGCTCTTCTTCGTCCGCTACGTTCTCGCCCACCTGGCGAGCGCCTTCGCGGCCTGCTTCTGCGTCTTTTTCGCCTGCGTCTTCGTCCATTTCCTCATCATGGCCGCCCTGCCGCCCGCGGCCTACCGGCGCGTCTCGCTCGTCGTGCGATTCCTGCTCATCGCCTTGTTCGTCTTCCTGCTTCTTTCGTTCCTCGTCGAGCCGGCCATCGTCAGCCGGTCGCTCCCCTCGCTGGCCAAGCTCAAGGACCACGGCGCGCCGTTTTTCTTCCGCCTCCCGTCGCTCTGGTTCGTCGGGCTCTACGAGGTCCTTCTCGGAACCGAGGATCCGGCGTTCCGACGCCTGGCGGGAACGGCCGTCCTGGCCCTGGCCCTCTCTCTGGGAGCGTTCGTCCTGGCCTGCGCCTTGAGCTATCTCAGGCACGCCCGGGCCGCGCTGGAGGCGGCGAAGAGGCGGCGCCCGCTTTTCCGGCTCAGCGAAATGGCGGGCGGTCTGTTCCAGAGGATCGTCCTGAGGGGCCCGGAGGAGCGGGCGGTCGCCGGCTTTTTCTCGAGGACCGTGCGGACGAGCGTCAGGCACCGGACCATGTTGACCAACTACGCGGCCGTCGCGGCCGGGTTCGTCGTGCTGCTGGCCGTCGCCAACCGCCAGCTCCTCCGGTCCCTGACCCCGGAGAACGCGTTCTTCCTGGCCCAGCCGCTGGTCCTGTTCGCCATCCTGCTGGCCGCGCTCCGTGTCGTCGTCTGTGTCCCGGCCTCGCTCGAATGCAACTGGATCTTCCGGACGGCGGAATCCCCCCGCAGGGGCCGCTATGTCTCGGGCTTGAAGAAGGCCGTCTTCTTCAAGTGGCTCCTGCCGCTGGCCGTCCTGATCTTCCTTTTCCATGTCTGGCTTTGGCCCGGCTGGCAGGCGGCCTTGGGACACGCGCTTTTCGGGCTGGCCGCGGCCGCGGTCGGGATGGAGGCTCTCTTTTTCCACTTCGATCGCATTCCCTTCGCGAGCGCCTATGTGCCGGGCAAGTTTCGGCTGCAGAGCCGAGGCATTTTGTTCGTCGGCGGCCTGGCGGGGCTCCTGGCCGCGCTCGCGCGCCTCGAGAAGTGGCTTCTCGAAAGCCCGTCCCGTTTATGGATTTTCATGGCCGTTTCGGCGGCGGGCTGGGCCCTGCTCAACGCGGGAAGCGCTCTGCACCTCAGGAAAAACCCTCTCGTCTACGACGAGCAGCCCGAGCCGGCCATGATCAGCCTGACAGGGGGCGACTGAGAATGACTGAGACCCGTGCCGGCGGCGGCCGCGCCCGGGCGGCGCTCTGCATGGCCGTCGCGGTCCTGTTCTGCGTCCGGTGCGACGACACGGGCCCGCGCCGGATCTCCGGCAGGGACGCGAGGATGATGCAGATCACGAGCGATCATACGGAGATCGCCGTTTCCGCCTCGAAAGTCCCGGGCTACTGGGCCCGGCAGGCGACCTT
>JAWOHF010000286.1:0-25522 GCA_046496285.1 Candidatus Aminicenantota bacterium | reverse complement strand
CGCATCGCCAGTCGGTTCTGAGGGGAGACCTGGTAGTTGTCGGGTGGAAGCCAAGATGTATCAGCGCCGACAAAGTCTGAAAAATAGCGCCAGGTTCGTCGTGCCACCTGCCTCAGCAACCGCAGATCCCTTTCAGGCAGCAGGCGGGGCTTCTGTTCTGCCCGAGGACGGAGGTTCAAGAGCAGGCCGACCAATGGGGATAGGAACCACAAGACGAGCCAGGGGCCTGCCATCGCCAGGCTGGATGGCATCCAGCGCTGCACCGCCCAACCCACGATCCCACTGAATAGGCTGGCCAGGACCAAAGAAGGCACAAACCATGGTTGCCGACGCGGTGCCCCCCTATGGGTCATCTGGGCCGAAGCCCATCTGAGCAGCCCACGGTGAGAGATGTGGCGGCGATACCAGACCCGCAGAATGGCATCCAGAGCCAGCCCGGCCTGGTGCACAAGCAACGCCGCATCAGCGACCGTCCGCAGCAGGTCGTGCGCCAGCTTCGAGAAGGAGAAGCTCATCAGCCCCTGGCGGGTCGTGGCCATGGTGAAGGGTTGCGACAAAGGATTGAAGAGCAGCTGCATGGCGACCACAAGCGTCGAGATCCACCCCATCCGCGAAGAATTCAGCCATGAGGCGATGAGCAAGCCCAGGCTGGCCACGGGTATCAGGCTCCGGCGCAAGTTGTCGAAAACCTTCCAACGGTCGAACCAGGAGAGCGGGTTTGGCACTCTCCGTCCTCCAGGCTCAGGAACACGCGGCAAGATCCAATCCGCGATCTGCCAATCGCCGCGGATCCAACGATGTTGCCGGCGGGTGTAGGTCAGGTAACTCTGCGGGAATTCATCATAGAGTTCGATATCACTGGCCAGGCCCACCCGGACGTGAGCGCCTTCAATCAAGTCATGGCTCAGCAACCACTCTTCAGGGAATCTTCCAGAAAGCACCCGACCGAAAGCGCGCACATCATAGATGCCCTTGCCATGGTAGGAGCCTTCGCCGGCCAAGTCCTGATTGACATCCGAAACGGCCTTGGTGTAGGGGTCGATCCCGACCGCGTCGGCGAAGAGCCGGCTGAAAGGGGACGCGCTTGTGCTCGGAAGCGACGGGCTCACGCGCGGTTGGATGATGGTGTAAGAGCCGGCCAGGATCCTGCCTGCGGCATCGAAGCGCGGCCGGTTGAGAGGATGGGCAAGGGTCTCGATCATCCTGCGGGCAGTCCCCAGCGGCAGCTGGGTGTCGCTGTCCAAGGTGATGACGAACCTCACATGGGACAGATGATCCGGGTCGCCGACGTAGACCAAACGATCGGCATTGTCAGGCCGCGTTCCGTCGATCAGGCGATTGAGCTCTTCGAGCTTCCCGCGTTTGCGCTCCCAACCGATGAATTTCTGCTCGGATTCGCTCCAGCTGCGATCCCGATGGAAAAGGAAGAAACGCTCCCCGCCATACCGGTCATTGAGGCCTTTGATGCTTTCGATGGCGGTCCGGAACAGCCGCTCGTCGTCCGCCCGATGCACCTGATCCGCGTCGGTGTAGTCCGTGAAGAGGCTGAAGAGGAGATTCCCTTCCTTGTTGGCCAGGTACCGGATCTCCAGCTTTTCCGCCTGCGCCCGGATCGTCTCCACGTCCACCAGCAACACGGGCACGACCACTAACGTTCGAAACGCGTCGGGAATGCCCGAGACCTTAAAATCCATCTTCGGAAGGGCTCGGGGTGGAAGCAGCCGCATGAGAAGGTAATTCAAAACCTCGAGCGCCAATTGGCTGACGGGGATCAGCAAAAGGAGAACGAGGGCCAGCCGGATCCAGAGCGCCTGTCCGCGCAGGCCCAACGTGACGATCAGGGAGATGGGTAAAGCGGAGAACAGGCCGAGCCCAAGAAAGTACACCGCAGAATGATGGCGGTAGACCCACTGCAGGACGCGGAAACGCGGCGCCTCGCGGCAGGAGAGGAGCCGCGCAAGCTCGGGCCTTCCTTCACCGATCAGATAGGTCCCGACGTGGATCAACCGGGCGTCTTCCGTCGCTTGAGCTGCGGCTTGCTTGGCCAGGTCGATGGCCCGTTGTGCGACCCGATCTTCCGCCTGACCGGACCGACGGGCGAGTTCTTCGATCGCCCGGCGATAGCGATCGCGTGTATCGAAATCCATCTTGGAATAAACGCCGGACGGATCGAATCGGAGCAACCGCTCCACACGGCTGAGACGTTCGAAGCTCTCTCTCCAATCCATCAGGGCCAGCTGGCGCAAGCTGGTGAATGCATCCCCGATCGATATCTGATCCTTCGTCTGGCGGTTTTGCTCACCCAGGTTGAGCTCGCTCAGGGGCTTGCGGTAGGTGCGCTCCAGCCAGCTTTGGACCGGTACCAGCGCGGCCTCTTCATCGTAGAGATGATCGACCAGTTGAGTCGCGAAATAGGGGCTCGGGCCGGGTTGGATCGCGGCCAGCTCGGCCAGGATCGCGAAGAGCTGTTTGGGGTCTCGCCGGTTGGCCGTAATGAGCCTGTTCGCCCAGAAGTCGGCGATCTCACCCTCCCGCAGCTCGGTCAGAGCGCGGGCGGCAAGGTCCCGGATGCCCTCGATCAACGCGATGCGCAGCATCTGGGGGAAAGCCCAGAGTTCGCCGATCGTCAGCGTGTGCGCCGATTGATAGGTCTCAATGAACGCCAGCATGTTCTCCCGGTCTAAGCGCAATCCCGTGGAGGAGACGAGTTCCTTCGCCAGACCGTAGATGCGCGGCAGGCCCCGGTAGGGCTCGTTGGCGAGTGCCGGCAGCTCCTGGAAAAAACGCCGGGGAAGGTTCAGCCGAACATCGCGGGCGTTGCTCTCGATCGCGTACTCATTATCGAGGATCCACTCGGCGGTCGGAGGCGTACCCTGTTCCAACCGGCTCGCTTCGGAGAGATCCAAGCACGCCCGGTGGATCCATTGATGGGCGTTTTCGACCCGCCTTAGCAGCTCAGGGTTCCGCAGCGGCCTTGGGTCCACTTCGTGGATCATGGCCAGGCGCTGGGCATGCTCCTGGACCTGCATCGGAGGGAGCGGAACTCCGGCGCTTTGCACATATCCCATTGGATTCTCGCGCTTCGGATGCAGAACGAAGACGGCGGGGGGGATGTCCCGGCTTTCTCGAAGCACCGCCACTGCGAACGGCACTGTTTCAATCGGCGCCTGGAGGATCAAGACCGTCTCCTCGGGCACCAGCCACCGTGCGTGATCCTCGAGCAGCTTTCGTTCGACGCCGTACTTCGATCGTCGTATCCACACCGTACCGAGGAGGATCCCGATCGATCCGCCCGCAAAGATCGAAACCAGGGGTGAGAGGCTTCCGCTCAGAATCGGCGCCGGCCAGTGGAGGGCCAGGGAAGCAACGCCGGCGAGGGCCCCGAAAAGAACGGCAGTCAAGGTCGCCCCGAGAGCCCGGCGCCAAAGGAAGGGGTCCCGTTTATGGATGTCTCCGTCCGCGATCTTATGCACTAATGCGGCGCGGCGGAAGCCCCTTCTCCGCAGCTCCCGCAGAGCTCTGCGAGCTTCTTTCCGTTCTGAGAAGTAGCCTATGAGCGTGCCGGCTTCCATATTTTCGTCCTTGTATCACCGTTGGGCATAAGTTCCTGGGGATCGCAACCGATTCCACCAGGCGGGAGCTTGGGACACCATCGTCGCCAGTATATCGTCTGGCGGAGTCGCTGGTCAACTCGACGCATCACGCCATCTAAAAACCATACTCGACCGAAACCGGTTTGACAGAATAGCAGATATATGCTAAATGCCGGATAAAGATTGCGGGAGGTATCAATATTTGAAACCAACAGTCAAGACGACGCTATATTTGCCAGAGGAATTGCATGTGGCAACTAAGATCGAGGCCGCCAAACGTCGAATTCCAATGACTAAACTGATCATTCTGGGAATCGAACAAGAGCTGCGGAAGAAGGCTGATCATTTAGAAGGCTACAAGGTCGTAGAATGACAGATGTGCCATTCGCTCGGGTCGATGTTGAGATGCTCGGCTTTTCAAAGGTCGGGCAGGAGGATCGTGTATGGTAGAAAAGAAAGCCAAGTCGAAGAGAGAAAGAACGGAAATCGAGTTTCCCATTGTCGGCATCGGCGCCTCGGCCGGCGGACTGGAGTCTTTTGAACAATTTTTCAAAAAGATGCCGCCCGATAGCGGGATGGCGTTCGTCGTCATCCAACATCTGGATCCCACGCATGTCAGTGGTCTCACCGACCTGCTTAAAAGATATACCAAAATGCCCGTGTTCGAAGCAACGGATGGCGCGCAGATCATGCCAAACTCGGTCTATGTCATCCCCCCCCGCAAGGACATGGTCCTGGTCCGGGGGACACTCCAGTTGGTGGATCAGATCCGACGCCAGGCTGTCAGTAATACTATCGATATCTTCTTCCGGTCCCTGGCGAAAGAGCGGCAAGCCAGAGCCATCTGCGTCGTACTTTCCGGAGCCGCGACGGACGGCACGTCGGGCTTAGAAGCCATCAAAGCTGAACTCGGCATGGCCATGGTCCAGGACCCGGTTTCCGCCAAGTACGATAGCATGCCCCGGAGTGCCATCGCCACCGGACTGGCTGACTTCATTTTGCCTCCAGACGAGATGCCGGAAAAGCTCATATCCTATGTCCAGAGGTCTTATGGAAAACCGGCGACGAGGCTCTCTGAAGCCGCCAAAGAAGACGCGGATTCGATCCATAAGATATTCTTCCTCGTTCGTATGAGGACGAAGCACGATTTCTCGGGATATAAACTGCCTACCCTCAAGCGTCGCATTGAAAGGCGCATGAGCGTCAATCAGCTTGATAAGATCTCCGATTATATTCGTTTGCTGGAAGAAAACCCCAATGAGGTGGATGCTCTCGGCAGAGATTTCCTCATCAACGTGACCAGCTTTTTTAGGGAACCGGAAGCCTTCGACATTCTCAAAGAAAAAATGAAGGGCATACTTAAGGACAAGCCCCGGGGCAGCGCGATCAGGATGTGGACGGTGGGCTGTTCCAGCGGTGAAGAGGCTTATTCTCTGGTCATCACGATCAAGGAGTGCATGGATGAATTGGGTCGGGAGTTCCCGTTGCAGGCTTTCGGCAGCGATATCGACAGTCAGGCCATCAACAGAGCGCGCGCCGGTATCTACCCCCTCAGCATTGCCGCCGATGTCGGCGAAGAACGCCTCAAGCGGTTCTTTATAAGCAAAGATATGGCTTGCCATATCAAGAGAGAAATCAGGGAAACGACGGTCTTTGCGGTACAAGATATTATCAGCGACCCGCCCTTCTCGAAGATGGATTTGATCTCCTGTCGGAATCTCCTGATCTATCTGAACCGAGACACGCAGAGAAAAGTGATACCGCTCCTGCACTACGCCTTGAATACGCGCGGCATCCTTTTTCTCGGATCGTCTGAAACGACAAGGGAGTTTACTGACCTCTTCTCGGAACTGGCCCCGAAGTGGAAGATCTATGGACGCAAGGAGCAGAAAAACCCGGCGCCGATGGCTTTCCCCATTAGACCGCTGACACAAAGAACGCGTGGTCTTCCCGCTGTGGAAACCGAAGTGGTCGTCAAAGCCGGTGCCCACCAACTGGCGGAGAAGGCGCTCCTGGAAGCTCTTCCGCCATCCGTGCTTATCGACGCAAAGCGGAATGTCATTTATGTTCATGGCGAAATCGACAAGTACCTGAAGCTGCCCCGTGGAGAAACCCGATTGAGTCTACCCGAAATGGCAAGAGAAGGCTTGCGGGCGGGGCTGACGTCGGCGATCCAGGAAGCCTCTTCACAGAACAAAGAGGTCCACCGGAAAAGCCTCCGAGTGAAGAGCGACGGCGGCATTCAACTGATCAATGTCAGCGTCAGGCCGGTGGCGGGACCGGAAGAAGGGCAAGGGCGGTTCGTCGTTGTGTTCCAGGACGCAGGTCACCCTGAGGAACAGGGACCCGTGAAGTCGGGACCTAAGACCACCAACGCGGCGGCGGCCCGCATTGCCGAACTGGAGCAGGAACTGGAAGAGACCAAAGAAAGCCTTCACAGCCGTATCGAAGAGTTGGAGACCGGCGTTGAAGAACTCCAATCCACGGATGAGGAGTTCCAGTCCACCAATGAAGAACTGCAGAGCACCAATGAGGAACTGTTGACTTCTCAGGAGGAGCTGCAATCGGTCAATGAGGAATTGGTCACCGTGAACTCGGAACAGCAGACAACGAATGCGAGCTTATCGGCTCTCAACGATGACTTGGTCAACCTGTTCAGCAGCACCGATATCGCCGTCGTGTTCCTCGACGAGGAGCTAAACGTCAAACGCTATACGCCCACGGCCGCCAAGCTTTTCAGTCTCATCGCCATCGATATCGGTCGACCGATCTATCACATTACGACGGCCCTGGCCTACGACAAACTGACAGAAGACGCCAAAGAAGTACTGAACACGCTGATTCCCGTAGAGAAAGAGGTGCGAACGAAGGACGGGCGGTGGTTTACCATACGCATTTTTCCGTTTCGGACCGCGGAAAACGCGATCGCCGGGCTGGTCTTAACCTTCGTGGACACCAGCAGACTCCAAAAATTGAATCAAGAACTCCAGGCGGCTATGGATTATGCCAATAGTATTGTGGCGACCATTCGCGAGCCTTTTCTGGTCCTGGACGCCGAACTTCGAGTCATCTCAGCCAATCATGCCTTTTACCGGACGTTCCAGGTCGAGCCGGGAGAAACGGAAGGCCAGTTGATCTTCCATCTCGGCGATGGCCAGTGGGACATCCCGAGGCTCCGAGAACTCCTCGAGGATGTTTTACCCAAGAATTCCACCTTTGACGGTTTTGAGGTTGACCACGATTTTCCCAACGTGGGACTTCGCAAGATCATTCTCAATGCGCGCCAGCTGTTTGTTGAGGGGGGGACAGTCAGCCACCGGGTGTTATTGGCGATGGAGGATGTCACAGCGCGACTCCGTTGCGAGCGCGAAGGAGGGAGAGATGGCTAAGGATAAGACCAAAGGGAAGGCGGTTGAATTACGCCAGCGCGCCGAGAGCTTGCTTTCCGAACGCGTCGCGAAAGTTCCCGAGGTGCCGAGCGAAAACGTCCAGAAGCTGGTCCATGAGCTGGAGGTCCACCAGATCGAGCTCGAGATACAAAACGGGGAGCTGCGCCAGACGGAGATGGAACTCAAAGAATCGCTGGAAAGGTCCCTTGACCTATACAATCTCGCTCCGGTTGCTTACCTCACTTTGGGCAAAAACAACCTTATCCTGCAGATCAATGTGGCCGCCGCCAGGCTTTTTGGCGCCGAAAAACGCACCCTGCTCAACAGAAGAATGACGGAATTCATCGCTCCAGGATCACAGGACGCGTTCTATTTCCACCGCAAGGTCGTTTTAGAAACCCGCAGCGTACAGACTTGCGAGATCGATATGCTGAGAACGGACGGCGCCTCATTCCCTGTCCGGCTTGAGAGCTTGGCCAGTACCGACAAGACCGATGAATCCGAGCAGCACCGGGTCGCCATTTTTGACATCACCGAGCACAAGCAGGCGGAGAAAGGCCTACAACAGGCCCATGAAGCCCTGTCCGTCGTGAATACGAAACTTGAAGAACGCAATCATCAGAACAGCATCCTGAGCGAAATGAGCGAGCTGCTCCAATCCTGTCCGACCATACAGGAAATGCCTCCGATCATCATGAATTACGTCGCCAAGGTCTTTCCCGGCACAGACGGCGCTTTGTTCTTGATAAATGACCCCCGGACGGCCTTGGAATCCGTTGCCAGGTGGGGGGATTTCCCCGAAGATGTGAATGACAACATCTTTGCCCCTGATGCGTGTTGGGGCCTGAGGCGCGGACGGATTCACGTGATCGAAGATATGAAAACCGGGCCGATTTGTTCACATTTTCAACACCCGCCCGTCTTAGCCTATATTTGCCTGCCGTTGGTCGCTAAAGGGGAGACGGTTGGTTTACTCCATTTGAGGACAAGACCCTATTATGTCCCAGGAGAAGACAGTCGTCACATGATAGCCGAATGGAAAGACCTCGCTGTCCTTTTTTCGGAATACCTGTCTCTTTCGATCGCCAATATCAAACTTTGGGAGAAACTGACCGACCAGGCCATACGAGATCCGCTGACCGGCCTATTCAACAGGCGGTATATGGAGGAAAACATACAGCGCGAGTTCCTGCGTGCGGCCAGGAAACAAACGAAGATCGGCATCGTTATGGTCGATATCGACCATTTTAAAAAGTTCAACGATACGCATGGGCATAAAGCCGGCGATGAATTGCTCGTCAAACTGGCCGGCTTCTTCAAAGGGAATATCCGGGGTTCGGATATCGCCTGTCGCATTGGCGGGGAAGAATTCATATTGATCCTGCCGGAATCGTCCTCCGAGGATACTTATAAGCGTGTCGAAAACCTGAGGGAGGAGGTCAAGAAGATGAAGGTCTATTCTAACGACCAACTCCTCCCTCCCATTTCTTTATCAATGGGAATCGCGACATATCCCGACCATGGAATGGAATTGGATGAACTGACACGAGTCGCCGACATGGCCCTTTACAAGGCCAAGGAGCAGGGTCGAGATAAGGTCGTCAGCGGGTGACGCCCGCGAGGGCCGAAGGTTGTCCATGACCGTCGTAAGAGGCCTAGGAGGCCGGCGCGACGAGGGGAACATCTGGCTTGCCACGCTGAAGTAGGAGGGCCTAGTCCAGGTAGGTGCGGGCGCCGGAGAAGCGCCGGCTGAAATAGGGGCTGTCGAGCGACTCCTCGCGGACCGTCTTGCCCGTGCCCGGGGCGTGGATGAAGGCGTTCTTGCCCACATAGATCCCCACGTGGGAGACCGGCCGGCCGGGAACGCCGGCGAAGAAGACCAGGTCGCCCTTCCGCAGCCGGTCCCGGGGCACGGTCGTTCCGGCCCCATACTGGTCGGTCGTCGACCGGGGCAGGTCGAGGCCGTTCAGCCGGTACACCGCCCGGACCAGTCCGCTGCAATCGACGCCCTCCCGGCTCGAGGTCCCGCCCCACGCGTATTCCACACCGAGGAAGCCGGTCGCGGTGGCCGCGATCTTTTCTCGAAGGCCGCCACCTGGCAACGCCGGGCCGTCAACGGGGAGCTCCGGTGGGCCGATGATGAAATATCCGTCGATGAGCCTTCGCGCGTTAAGCCGCTCGGCTGCGAGGACGGCGTCCTCCCGCGATGGGAAGTCGCCGAAGCGCACCCGGTAGAGCCCGGAGCCCTGGGGGAAATAATAGGCGTCCAGGCCGATATCGCTCAGGGCCTGGGCCAGCCGCCGGGCATTGTCCGGGACGGAGAAGGCGCCCACCTGAACGGTGTAGCCCGTGCGCGTCACGACGGCGCTCGTCCCGGTTGAGGCGAGTGGCGGGGGAGAGGCGGGGGATGGGTAGACCCGGACGTCCGCCCGGCATCCGGAAAACCAGGCGACAGCGACTCCGAAGAGAACGAGGCCGGCTCCCGACAGACGCACCTTCATTTCGTTGTTCCTGCAGGAGTTTTGTCGGACAGAGGAACGGGCGATGGAATTATTAGGTTCCTAATCGCCTTCGCCTGGTTTCCATACCCCGATAATAGGCGAAGAACCAATAATTATGGGGCCGCCCGGGGGCGGCCGGCCGAGAAGCGGCCTAAGAGGAAACGCGCAGTACCGCTCCGGGCGCACGCCCAGGCGCGGGGGGGGTAGAGCGACTACCGGCGCCTTCTCCAGTAGTAACCGCCGCCGCCGAGAAAGAGGATGGCCAGGACGATGATGATGATAAGTGTTGTGCTGCTCATTGTCGTTTCCTTTCTTTATTCTGTCGAATGATCAGAGTTGTCATTTCGCGGCGCGCTTGACCGCGCGCTTCAGATCCTTGACCGCGCCCTTGGCTCGGCCCTTGATCTCATCCCTCCGGCCCTCTCGCTTGAGCTTCTTGTTGCCGGTCAAGTCCCCGACGGCTTGCTTGATCTTGCCTTTGCTCTTATCTGCTAACTCGCCCATTATTCACCTCCTGGAGTAATCGCTATAGCCGTTTTCATGCCAGGGTCCCTCCGCTTGCGCGGAAAGTTGAGGAATGGGCCTGCTCTCAGGAAAAAGGCCGAATTCCGGGCGACCGGCGATTCGGGGCTTGGGGGTGAACGGGTGAAACCGCTATCGTGAACAAGAAAATGGTCTCTTGAACAGGACAATTCCTGTTTGGTCGGACATTCCGGACAGATGGCAAAGGATGCGCTTAGGGGGCTCGTCTTCCGCGGGCGGGCGGCCCGCCCCGGCGCGAACGAAATACGCATGGCCGGGTGGGGTGAAGGTGCGTGATGACGACCGCAGCCTCGCTATGGCAGGATCCCCGGACGAAGCGGGCCCCAGGCGGCGGCGGGATAGGGCTGGAGCGCTACGGAGATGTCGCCGCCGCTTGCGAACAGGCTCGCCTGGGTGAACGACGACATGGACAGGGTTTCGTTACCCTTTCCCATGCAGGTCAGGACCCCTTCGAATGCTCCTTGGGGTCCCCCGGTGGGGATGTCCACGAGCGTGTAGTGTCTTTTCTTGGTGAACCGGGGCTCTTTCACCCGGGGTTCCAGGAGATTTCTCTGGCCTCCGCCTCCCGTAATGACCATGAGAACGCCGTCATGGACCTTGGACGCGTGAACGTGCCTGTGGCCGAAGGCGGCCAGGACCACGTGGTGGCGGGTGAGAAGGCCCAGGAATTCCTCCTCGTTCTCGAGTCGTGGGGTGAAGAAAGAGGCCAAGCCCGGGCTGATCCTCTTGAACGGGGCCCTCGGCGGAACGTGGGCGAAAAAGAATTTTCTCGACGGGGCGGGCGCCACGAGGGTGTCCTCGAGCCAGTCCAGCTGTTCCCGGCTGAAACCGGGAGGCCCGTTCCGAGGCCCGCCCCTGGTGACGTTGCTCATGAACACGAAGCGCACGTCGCCCCGGTCGAAGAAGAAATCCTTGTCGCCGAAGAAGGCTCGCGAGATCCGCTCGCCCTGCTCTCTGATATCATGGTTCCCGTCGACATGAAGGATGGGGCACGGGGGATCGCTGATGGTCTTCAGATAAGTGCCGTAGTAATCCACGACGGGCGAGACGACCCGGTCTCCCAGATGGACGATGAACGACGGCCGCGGATCGAGGGCGGCGATCTCATCGAGAAAGGTCCGGAATGTCTCGTTGTTGTCGGAGATCGTGTCCCCGATGATGACGAACCTCAACTCTTGCCCTGCAGGGACGGCCGAGACGGCTCGCACAGCCTCGGCGTTGGTCGGGACGATACCCCGGAGATCGGTCGGGACCGAGATGAGATGGGTGTCTTCCCGGAACCGGGACAGGTCATATCCCCGGTCTTCGATGGAGTAAGAACAGCGGCCCGTGAAAAGGGCCAAAATCAGGGCCAAATATAAATCTCCCTTTCTGAACATTCCTGTGTTCCATTTCATTGCTATCCATTATAGCGTGTGCCCCAAACCGGCGGAGCAAGGCGGCGCGTGTTTTTTTTCGGGCTCACGATTTTCGATAGACTTCGATGGGGATTCCGGCCCGACCCCGGCCATCGATCGTAGAGCCCTTGAAGACGATCCGCTGACCCCGGCTATCTGCCTGGGTCAGGCTGTGGTGGCGGCCGGAGCGGGGGCTTCGGGTACGGCCCCCGGCTCCTTGTCCGGGAACAGGTTGTGCTCGGGGCCGAACTGGGCCAGGAACTCGAGGCTGTAGGCCCGCAGCGTGTACCAGAAGGGAAGGGTCACGACTGTCCCGACGTAGGGGATGATCAGCAGGAAGAAGCCGATGCAGCATGTGACCAGCCCGGCCACGACGACCAGCCCGACGAAGGCCACCATCAGCAGGAATACGATCAGCCCAAATCCCAGAAAGTGGAGCGGATACTGCCCGAACAGCGAGAAGAATATCACCCAGGCCTTGGCCGCCGAGATCCTGTTCTTGTACTGGAGGGGGGCGACGAAGCTCGCTAAGAACAGGCTGACATAGGCCATCAGAACGGCCAGGATCAACGCCAGCAATCCCGTGCCCAGGAAAAAGGCGACGGGCACGTGTCCGCCCAGCCCCCGGTCGTAGAGATAGGAGGCCCGGGTGAAGAAATAAACTCCCAGAGCGCCGAAGACGACCAGGGCGATGAAGCCGTAAGCCAGCCGCCACAGGAAGAGCGAATCGCCTTCGCGGTGATATTCTTTCCACGGCCTGGCCGCCTCGGCCTTGTTCCGGACGACGTTGTCGATGAACATGAAGACGCCCCGCGAGCTGACCCAGGTCAGGGCGACGATCAGAACGATCAGAACGACCGCGGCGAACAGGATGGCGATGGCCCACCCGGGGTGGTCCATGAGCCACGTCCAGCCGTTCTGCGGGAAATCGAGGAATTCACGGAAGGTCAAGTCTCGCCCCGAGCGCGAGCCGCTGGACCCGTTGTGGACGTCCATCAGCCCGGCCAGAAAGGCGCTGAAGCCGAAGACCATCCACTTGTGAAGGTCGAACGGCTTGAACAGGGCCAGCTTCATCCTCTCCCAAGCCCGGTTGAGCGGTTCCATGAAGTGAATGGTCATGAGGCCCTCCTGTCGGCGAGTCGGCATGTCCGGCGTATCCCTACGCCATACTACGTCCCTTCCCCGGTAAAGTTCAAGCCCTGGGGGGCGCATTGCGAAAACCGGCCGATTCCGATATCATCGATAGGATTTCGGCGGTCCGGTCGCCCGGCCGCAGGGAGCATGCATGAGATCGTTCTGGAAGTCCTTCGCCTCGGTCAAGCTGGCCATCTTCCTCATCATCCTGCTGGTCCTGGCCTCGGTCCTCGGCACACTCATCCCGCAGGGCCGGAGCGCCGAGGAATACGCCGCCCGGTACGGGGACCTGGCCGGCCTCTTCGTCCGGCTCCAGCTGACGAACCTCTACCGCTCGCCCTGGTTCCTGACGCTGCTGTTCCTGTTCGCTGTGAACCTCTCCGTCTGCACTGTCGCCCGCCTCGGGCCGAAGCTCCGAAGGGCCTTCGGCCCCGGCCCGGGGACGGACGCCGGCTCCGTCGCGGCCATGAAGGTCAGGGGCCGGCTGAGGATGGCCGTCCCGACCGATGCGGCCGCAGCCCGGGTTTCGCAGGAGCTCGGCTCCCGCCGCTACGCCGTGCGGACGGCCGAAGGCGATGACGGGACCGTGATCGTCGGTCGCAAGAGGAGGCTCGGCTGGTTCGGCAGCGACGCCGTCCACCTCGGCCTGCTGGTCATCCTGGCGGGCGGGATCGTCAGCGGCCTGGCCGGACGCCGGTCCCACCTGGCCCTCGTCGAGGGGCAAACCGCCGATGTCCCGCATGCGGGCTTCCGGGTGCGCCTCGACCGCTTCGAGACCGAGCTCTATCCGCAGGGCGGCGTCAAAGCCTGGAAAAGCACGGTCTCGGTCATCGAGGACGGCGAGCCCGTGAGGACGGAGATCGTCAAGGTCAACCATCCCTTGACCCACCGCGGCTTCCATTTCTACCAGTCGAGCTACGGCTGGGATTGGGAGAACCCGAAGCTCGAGATCGTCGTGGGAACGAAGGACGAACCCGCCTCGGCCCGGTCCGTCTTTTTGAGGACGGGGGAGCGCGTGCCCGTCGATGGGCCGGGGATCACCCACCTGGGCGTGCGCCGCTTCGTGCCCGATTTCATGCTCGGAGAGGGGAACCGCGTCCAGAGCCGCTCCCGTGAGCCCCGGAATCCCGCCGCTCTGGTGGAAGCGTGGCAGGGGGAGGAGCAGGTCTACTCGGGATGGGTCTTCGCCAAGTTCCCCGATTTCGGGGACGGCCATGGGGACGGCCGGGCCGCCCTGTCCTTCGTTCTGAAGGATCTCCAGGCCGGTCAGTACTCGGTCCTCGAAGCGGCCAAGGACCCGGGGGCCGGCCTTATCTGGGTGGGCTGCCTGTTCGTCACGGCCGGCGTTTTCCTGGCGTTCTACTGGACGCCCCGGGAGATCCGGGCCGTTCTCGCCCCGGGGGCCGGGGGGACCGAAGCGACCCTCGGCGGCTTTGCGGCCAAGGGGCGGGACGCTTTCCGGTCCGAATTCGAGGCCGTCAGCGAATCCCTCAGGAGATCACCATGACCGAATCGACGCTTTTCACCGCGGCTTTCGCGCTCTATGTCCTTTCGACTTTCGTCTATTTCGCCGCCCTGTTCGCCCGCCGGGTGAAGTGGGCCGGAAAGGGCCTGGCCGTGGCCGGCGCCGGCCTGGTGTTCCACACCGCGGCCTTGGTCGCGAGAACGGTGACCAGCGGCCACGCCCCATTCACGAACATGTACGAGTCCCTCTCATTCTTCGCCTGGGCGACGGTCCTGGCCTTGGCCGCCGTCGACCGCAAGCTCCGCCTCCCGAAGATCGGCCCCTACGTCATGCTGATCGTCGTGGCCCTGGTCGCGCTGGCCTCGTCCCCGCTCATGCCCAAGGACGCCGCGCCCCTCGTCCCGGCCCTGCAGAGCTACTGGCTCTGGCTCCACGTGTCGGTGACCCTGATCGGAGAGGCGTTCTTCGCCGTGGCCTTCGTCGCCAGCATCCTCTACCTCGCGGCCGACACGGAAGAGAAAAGGGAGAAGTTCGATTCCGTGAGCTACCGGGCGGTGGCCGTCGGGTTCCCGCTTTTCACGCTCGGCGGGCTCGTCTTCGGCATGGTCTGGGCCTACAGAGCTTGGGGCCGATACTGGAGCTGGGACCCCAAAGAAGTCTGGAGCCTGATCACCTGGTTCGTCTTCGCCCTCTACCTCCATACCCGCATCGTCATGGGCTGGAAGGGGAAGAGGTCGGCCGTCGTCGCCATCATCGGCTTCCTGGCCGCCCTGTTCACCTATTTCGGCGTCAACTATCTGCTTTCGAGCCTCCACAGCTACAACTGAGCGCGGCCCGGACGTCCGGCCGAGCCGCTCTGAGCCCTCCGCCGCAAGGGGTGAGGAATATCCCCCCGGGAATCACCCCCCGCGGCGATTGTCCCTCCTGCCCGGTCCCCTCATAGTATCCTCTCAGAAGAAGACAGGATCGAAGATGGAACCGACCAGAATGAGGAAAGCGGCGATCATCGCCACCGGCCTTGCGGTCGCCCTGTCGGCCCTCGGTCTTCAGGCGCGGCCCGGCGAGAAAAAGCTCGAGGTCAACGTCGAGCAGGCCGCCATCCATCTCGACCCGGACCCGCGCAGCCCGGTGGTCGTGACGCTGCCCCGCGGCTCCGTCCTGAACCTGGCCAGCTCGACCAAGTTCCGCACGGATTGGCTCTACGTTCGATTCACCTCCGGCGAGTCCGGCCGGACGCGTTCCGGCTATGTCCGGGAGGCCCTCGTCCGCAAGCTCTATCCCTCGCTCCGGGTCCAGCACATCAGCTCGGAGGACGAGATCCTCAGCCCGAAGGAGCTCGACGTGAGGGCCGCTGACATGCCCGCCCTCGAATGGGGCGCCTCCAAGGAGCGCATCCTCCAGGTCGAGGGCCGGCCCACAAGCCAGGAGACCTCCCAGGGCCTTGAGATCCTTTGCTACCGCCGGGAGGTCATGAACCGGAAGTGCCTGGTCGAGTACGCCGTCGGCCGGAACGGGCTGGTGGCGGCCCGCCTCCATCTTTGCGAGAAGTACTCCGACAAGAACCAATACATCGCCGACTACAACAAGCTCCGGGATTTCCTCAACGAAAGGGTCGGCCGGCCGCGGGCGGACAACGTCGTCTGGCAGAACCGCTATTACGAGAGGGAGAACGGGCGCTGGGGAACGGCTCTCAGCAAGGGTCATCTGGCCTTCTCGTCGGAGTGGGTCTTCCGGGACACGTCGGTCCAGCTGAAGCTTTCGGGCGAGAACGACCAGGTCGTGCTGGGCGCGGAATTCTACGACGTCAAGGCCAAGAATCCGGCCTCTTCATAACCCTCCTTTTTTTCCGCCCTCTCTTCCGCCCCCCCGGGAGAGGGGGCCTCTGCTCATTCCATGTCTTTTTGGACGAAGCTCAAGCTGACCCGGTTCTTACCCAGCCACTTGCTGTGCATCATGAGCTGCTCGCCGCGCTTGACGAGGGAATCGACCGAGTCGTATCGCAGGACCAGGCTGGCGCCCATGGAGACCGTGGCGTTGAGCATCCCCGTCTCGGTCGTGATGTAGGATTCCCCGATCAGGAGGCGGAGCTTGTTGGCCACGATGTCGAGCCGGCTCTCGTCGATGTTGAGCAGGATGACCAGGAACTCCTCCGTGCCCCAGCGGCCGACGATATCGAAGAACCGGATGTTCTTGTGGAGCGTTCGGGCCACGGTCCTCAGGATCTTGCCGGCGTTGAAGCGCCCGTGCTTCTCGAGGATACGGTCATAGTTGTCCAGGTCGACATAGATCAGCCCGAAGGACAGGTTGTATTTCTGGAACTCCTCCAACCGGGTCGTGAGGGTCATGTCCAGGTATTGCTTGGAGGCGATCCCCGTGTCGGGGTCAATGAGGCCCATGCGATCGAGCTGGACCACGCTGAGAGGGATGGTGACCTTGGGAGCGGTGTTGATGAACACCCCTGCCGCCCCGACGATCTCTCCGGCGTCGTTCGGAACGGGAATGACGCGAAGAGTCACGGGGACGCGGAACCCCTCCTTGTGCTGGAGATAGATGTCGAGGGTCCGTTCGACGCCGTCCTTGAGCGTCAGCTTGAAGGGACATTTCCCCTTGCAGATGCTGATGCCTTCGGTGTCCACGAACAGGCCTAGCTCGTCGAAACAGACCTTCCCCAGGACCTCGGCGGCGTCCCGGCCCGACATCTGCCCGGCGGCCTTGTTCCAGAAGAGGATCTTCTGGTCTCCGTCGAGGCAGGCGACGGCGTCCTCGAGATGGTCGAAGATGGTGATGCTGAAGTTCTTGGCGGCGCCGGGGAAAATTTCGAGGGTGTTCTTGTTGTCCATGATGGTATATATCTCCGCTCTCATTATGAAAGCGCTTTGCTTTTTGTCAACAGATTTTTTCGCCGCCGCGGCGATTGACACCCCGCTAACCTCGTGTTATCCTGCCTCTGCCGCCCAGGGGGTGCGCGACGATGAACATGCTCCTCGGGACAAGGCTCAAGAGGGCCCGCGAGGAGGTCAGCCTCAGCCAGGGGGCCTTCGCCAAAGCGCTCGGGTTGTCCTCGGAATACATCTCCCTGCTCGAATCCGGGAAAAGGACCCCCAGCTTCGAGACCTTGACCAGGATCTCGGAGTTCCTCAACAAGGACGTGGGCCATTTCTTCGAGGGAAAGCGGCCGGCCTTCGAGGGCCTGTTCGCGGCCCAGGGCCTCGACGAACGGGTCCGCCGGGAGTTCATGAAGTTCAAGGCCTATTGTGAGAGATACCTGCAGCTCGAGGAGGACACCGGCCGCCGGCTTGACGTCGCGCCCCAGTATTTGCGGATCTCCCCCGGCCGGCTGGCCGACGAGGAACGCCGGCGCCTGGGGTTGGGGAACGAGCCGGTCGGCGACATTTTCGGGCTGTGCGAGCTCAATGGCTGCCGGATCGTCCGCCAGCCGCTCTCCGAGGAGGCCCGGATCGCCGGCGTGTTCGTCTTCGACGAAGAGCGCAGGGCCGCTTTCGCCCTGATCAACACCAACCAGCCCCCCGGACTCCAGAGCCAGATCGCCGCCCATCTCTACGCCCATTATCTCAAGGACCGGGCCGATAGCCCGATCGTCGACAACCCGGACGTCATGGTCGACGAATACGTCTCTCTGTATCCTCCCCGGGAGCAGTTCGCCCAGGCCTTCGCCTCCCGGTTCCTGATCCCGCCGGCCAAGCTTCAGGAGATCTTCGAAAAGGACATCCGTTCGAAAAGCCTGGGGTTCGACGACGTCCTCTTTCTCAAAAGGTACTTCGGGGTCAGCACCCGGGCCATGCTCCGCTCTCTGCGGAACAACGGCCACCTGGCCGAGGCCCGATTCGAAGAATTCTTCAAGCGGGCCCCCGAAGACCGTGAAGCCGCGGTCTTCGGCAACGCGGCCGGGCACGAGGAACGAAGGTCGCGGACCATGTTCCGGAAATCGCGGGCCGTTCCCTCCGACCGTTTCCGGTTGCTGGCCGCCGAAGCTGCGGCCGGAGCCCGGGAACGGGAGGAAAGAACGGCGCCGCCCCCCAAGACGGGAGAAAGCCATGAATAAGTTCCTGCGGATCCTGATCCTTGTCGTCGTCCTGGCCGCCGTCGTCGCCGCCGCCTATCTGGCCTATAAGGCGCTGGCCGGCCGGAGCAGGGGAGAACCGGCGGATTCCTACGAATGGCTGACCGTCGACGAAGACTATGTTCCGCGGAACGCGATCGAGGAGTTCATCAAAGGCGACGCCGGCCAGCAAGGGCTCCTCCCCATCTACCTGAGGAACTACGGCCGGAATCCCCTCATCCTCCGGAAATTCCGGGGGGCCCGGTTCGTCGGGGCCAACGAGTCCGTCCTCCAGATGAGCTTCCAGGGGCTCGGAGACTGGATGGTCATCGACCTCAAGTACCGGAACGAGCAGGAACGGGACATCCAGAGGACCATCCTCTATGTCGAGATCAGCGGCCAGTGGCAGGTCGGGGACTCCGGCCGGTTGATGGACTGAGGGGAGAGCCGCATGACGGTCCGCAATCTGAAGACGGACATCCTCATCATCGGGGCCGGGCCGGCCGGCCTGACGGCGGCTCTCTACGCCGCCCGGGCGGGCCAGAAGACCCTGGTCCTGGAGGGCCGGGGAGCCTCGCGCCTGTCCATCAACTACAAGCTCGAGAACTACCCGGGCTTCCCGTCGATCGACAGCGGGGAGCTGCTGGGGATCTTCCGAAAGCAGGCCCTGTCCTTCGGGGCCGGGATCGAGGCCGGAGATTCCATCGCCCTCAGCCTCGAGGGCGACCCGAAATACGTCACGACCAAGGACGCCCTGATCGAGGCCCGGGCCGTCATCCTGGCCACGGGCAAGCCCGTGCCCAAGGACCGCCTGATCCCCGGCGAGGAGCGGCTTGTCGGGCAGGGGGTCAGCTACTGCGCCACGTGCGACGGGCCGCTTTTCCGGGGCGCCCGGGTCGCCGCCTTCGGGCATTCGGAAGAGGCCTTGAACGACCTGCGGGCCCTGCTCCAACTGGGCTGCCGCGTCCTCTGGGTCCCGGGGAGATCCGGCGGCGGCCCGGACGCGGCCATCGGGGAATTCGAAGCCAAGGGAGTCGACGTGCGCCGGAGCGCCCGGATCACGGGCATCCTGGGTGTGAACAGGGTCGAGAAGATCGCCCTCGAGAGCGGGGACGTGACCGAGGAAGTCCCGGTCTCGGCCGTTTTCATTTTTCGCGAGATGCCCGCGGGCTCGCTCTTCGGCCGGGCCGGCGTCGCCCTCGATCACAAGCAGTGCATCGCTGTGGACCGCTTCCAGAGAACGAATCTCGGCGGCGTCTTCGCCGCCGGGGACATCACCTGCGGCGGCCTGCAGGTCGCCGCGGCCGTGGGCGAAGGATGCGTCGCGGCCATGCAAGCCCTGCAGCACTTGAGGAAGTAGCGACCACCGGGAGAAGGGCCTCCGCCGGTCAGAAGGATCTCAGCTTCTGTCCGGGGGCCGAATGCTGGAGGGCCTTGAGGGCCTTGAGCTCGATCTGGCGGATGCGCTCCCGGGTCAGGTTGAAGTGCTGGCCGACTTCTTCGAGGGTGTACTCGCGCCCGTCCCCGAGCCCGTACCTCATCCGGAGGACCAGGTTCTCCCTCTCGGGCAGGGTGTGGAGGGCGGCTTCGATCTGCTCGCGGAGGTTGATGTGGATAACCGTGTCGGGAGGGGAGGGGAACGATTTGTCCTCCAGGAGGTCGCCGAGCGAGCCTTCCCCGTTCTCCCCGAGAGGGGTTTCGATGGACACGGGGTCCTGGGAGCTGAAGAGCATCTCCATGACCTTGTTCACGGGGAGGTTCATCTTCTTGGCCAGATCCTCCGGGGAGGGGGCCTTGCCCCTTTCCTGGACGGAGGCCTGGGAGATCCGCTTGAGCCGATGGATGGTCTCCGTCAGGTGGACGGGGATACGGATGGTCCGCCCCTGGTCGGCGATGGCCCGGGTGATGGACTGCCGGATCCACCATGTCGCGTAGGTCGAGAACTTGTGGCCCCGGCGGTAATCGAACTTCTCGGCGGCCCGCATCAGGCCGATATTGCCTTCCTGGATGAGGTCGAGGAGCTGGAGGCCGCGGCCCTGGTACTTCTTGGCGATGGAGACGACCAGCCTCAGGTTGGCCGAGACGAGGTCGCTCTTGGCCCGCTCCCGCGCCCGGCGCCCGGCGGCGATGGCCGACAGAATGGCCCGGCGGTCTTTGCGGACCTGCTTGGAGGCCTTTCCGAGGCGCTCCCGGAGGCGGAGCCGGACCGACTCGACGACCCGGTCCTTGAACTCGGGCTTGACCTCGAGCTCGCGGGCCAGGCGGATCATGCGGACCGTCAGGCGCCCCCGGGCCATTCGATTCCGGACCAGGGGCCGGACCTTCTGGAGCCTGGTGAAGAGCCTCCTGATGGCGGTGATCTTGGCCAGGACGTCGAGCCTCTTGGCGTCCAGGCTGCTTTCGGCCAGATCCTCTTCGGTGATGTTGAAGTGCTTGACCAGTGACTCGGGGCTCTCCTTGAGCATCGTTTCGAGGGCCTCGATCTCGTCGATCGTGAACGGGCTTCTGGCCAGGGCCTTGAGAATGGCCCTCTCGCCCCTCTCCATCCTGCGGGCCAGCTGGATCTCCTGGTCCCGGGAGAGAAGCAGGATGCTGCCCATCTCCCGCAGATAGATCTTGACCAGGTCGGCCGTCTGCTCGATGTCCTCAGGGGAATGAAGGCCGTGGCCGTTGGAGCCGTTCCCGTTCTTCGGCCGGGCGGGCTTGTCCGCCGCGGCGGCCTCGGGGACCGGGAAGGGGAGTTCCTCTTCGGAAAAGAGCCCGCCTCGACGGGACTGGGGGATGAGCTGAAGCAGCTCGTCGTCCCTGTATTTGTACTGAGAAGCCATTTTCGTCTCCCTTACCCTATGATTTATATAGGAATACTAAAATAATAAGCTTTTCCTTGGAAAAGTAAAGCCTTTTTTTCATGATCGAACCCTTGACTCCAGTCTTTCAAACGGGGCCGAGGGCGAAAAAGTTACACCCCCAAAGGGTGGGACCGTCGAGCAAGAAGCGCTGAGAGTACAATTCCTGCCGGCCGTTGTCAAGAAAAAAATTTACAGCGCGGCTTCGAATTTTACAGGTCCCGCCCGGAGGAGCAGCCTTGCGCCTGGGTAAAGCCCCTGTTTTTCTCCCTGAATTCACTTTTTTCATGGTCGCAGTGTATAGCTTCAAGATTCGTGCCAAACCATCCCTCCCTGGAGCAGGGGAGAGCTCCGGCCGCTTCGGAGGTCGACTTGTCATAAAAAGGGGACACCGCCTTGGGGCTACCCCGGGGGCGCTTCAGGGACCTCTATGGGCTTGACAGGGCCGTGGCCGAATCAATAGGATGAGTGCGCTTGAATTCAGGGACGGCCGGGCGGCCGGCCCGAGGAGGCCTCGATGAAGCTCGGCGCTCTCGATGTGGTCGTGTTCCTGGCTTTTTACGCCGTCGTCCTCGGCGTCAGCATGTACAAGAGCCGCAGGGAGAAGACGGGGGAGGATTACTTCCTGGCCAGCCGCGGCCTGATCTGGCCCCTTATCGGCCTGTCCCTCATCGCCGCCAATATCTCCTCCGAGCATTTCGTGGGCATGGCCGGCCAGGGCGCGGGGCTGGCCGGGATGGCCATCGCCAGCTACGAATGGATGGCCGCCATCACTCTGGTCATCGTGGCCTTCCTCTTCCTGCCCAAGTTCCTCCGGGCGGGCCTGTTCACCATCCCCGAGTACCTCGAATACCGCTACAGCCCGGCGGCCCGGTCTATCATGGCCTTCTACATGATGGCCATCTATGTGGGCGTGACCATCGCCGCCGTGATCTACTCGGGAGGGTTGACGCTGCAAACGATCTTCGGGGATGTCAACAACCCCACGCATCTCCTCTATGGGGTCCTGATCATCGGGGCCATCGCCGCCGCCTACACCCTCTGGGGCGGGCTCAAGGCCGCGGCCTGGGCCGATCTATTCCAGGGAGCCGCGCTGATCGCCGGGGGTGCGCTGACCGTATACCTCGGCTTCAAGGCCATCGGCGTCAAGACCTTCTTCGAGGCCAACGCCGACAAGCTTCACATGATCCTGCCCGCCGACCATCCGGTCCTGCCCTGGACGGCCCTGGTCATCGGGCTCTGGATACCGAACTTCTACTACTGGGGCCTCAACCAATACATCACCCAGAAGACGCTGGCCGCGCGGAGCCTGCGCGAGGGGCAAAAGGGCATCATCTTCGCCGCCCTGCTGAAGCTCCTTATCCCGTTCATCATCATCCTGCCCGGTCTCATGTCCCGCCAGCTCTACGGCCATCTCATGACCGGGGCCAGCGGGACGGACGCCGCCTATCCGATGCTCATCCGGAACCTCGTCGGGCCCGGGGCCCGGGCCTTCATCTTCGCCGCCATCAGCGGGGCGGTCATCAGCTCGCTGGCGGCCATGCTGAACTCGGCCTCGACGATCTTCACCATGGACCTCTACAAGAGGCTTTTCCGAAGGGACGCCGGGGACAAGGCCCTCATCCGGACGGGACGCCTGTCGACCCTGGCCTTCGTGACCATCGGCTGTCTGATCGCGCCCCAGCTCGGCCGGCCGAGCTTCAAGGGGATCTTCACCTACATTCAGGAATTCCAGGGTTACGTGTCACCCGGCATCCTGGCCGTGTTCATCTTCGGCCTGCTGGTGAAGAAGGCCCCGGCCATGACGGGCGTCACGGGGCTGGTGCTGACCGTGCCGATCTACGGGGCCCTCCAGCTTATCTTCCCTCAGGTCGCTTTCCTCAACCGGATGGCCGTCACGTTCGTGGCCATCCTGATCGTGCTGGCCGTCATGACCGCGCTCCGGCCCCTGGCGGAGCCGCGCGTCCTGCCCGTGCGGGAGAACTACGACATGAGACCGAGCCGCGCGGTCGTCTTCCTGGGGGTCTTCGTGGTCGTGGCGACGCTCGCCCTTTACGCCATCTTCTGGTAGCCTCAGCCGCAGACGAAGCCTTTCTTCAGGTAGTACTTCTGATGGTATTCCTCGGCATGATAGAAGGCTGAAGCCTCGGTGAGCTCGGTGGCCAGCGGCTTCTTGAAGTTGCCCGAGGACCCCAGCTCCTGCATCACCTTGCGGGCCGTCGCGTCCTGTCCCTCGCTGTGGGTGAAGATCGCCGAGCGGTACTGCGTGCCCCGGTCGGGTCCCTGGCGGTTGACCTGGGTCGGGTCGTGGAGCTCGAAGAATCGCCGGACGAGCTGCTCATAGCTGACTCGCGACGGATCAAAGGTCACTTGAACGGCTTCGGCGTGGCCGGTCCTCCCGGTGCAGACATCTTCGTAGGTCGGCTTGACGGTCTTGCCCCCGGTGTATCCGACGACGGTGGACACGACGCCGGGGATCTGGCTCAGCTTGTATTCCACGCCCCAGAAACAGCCGGCGGCGAAGGTCGCCGTTTCGGTCGCGGCGTCAGCGGCGGTCACGGCGTCCTTTTTCCCGGCCTCCCCGGGGACGAAATCCATGGCCGCCGAGTTGATGCAGAAGTGAAGGAAGGTCGGGGCCGGTCCGTCGTCGAATACGTGGCCCAGGTGGCCGCCGCAGACCGCGCAGCGGACCTCGACCCGCTTCATCAGGAGCGAATAGTCGTCCTTGTATTCGATGTTCCCGTCGTCGACGGGCGAGGTGAAGCTCGGCCAGCCCGTCCCGTGCTCGTATTTCGTGTCCGAGGCGAACAGGGGAGTGCGGCATCCGGCGCAGACGTAGACCCCGTTTTCCCAGAAATCGTTGTATTTCCCGGTGAAGGGAAGCTCCGTAGAGCACTTTCTCAGGACTTTGTACTGCTCGGCGGGAAGCTCCGCTTTCCACTGCTTATCGGTCTTCTTGATCTTCTGGGCCATGTCTTTCTCTCCGATCGCGGCATTGTCGGGCATCTCCACCCCCCTGTCAAGGAGGGCGTTCAGGCCCTTCCACCAGGCCAGGCTGAGAAGCGTGGCCACAGCCAGTATCGCTATCTTGACGCTGACGCGCATGGGGCCTCCGATCATTCATAATTCCTATATAAATAGTATACATTGAAAGCCCCGAAATTCAAGCGCTCGGAAATAATTGATTTTATCAATTGACTTTGAGGGAAATCATTCTCTATAATGAAAACGCTGGCTGGAGAGGGATCCTCCTTAATCCTTAATGGTTTTGATCGTTGCAATATTGAACGAATTATCAAAATAATAGCATGCACGATCAAGCTCTTTTTTGTCAGTACGATGTCGATCAGCCCATAAAGAAAGGACAGGCTTCCCCTTGAAAACTTCTCTTACCAATAAATCGGCAAGCATGAGACCTCCGTTTGAAATACCGAGCACCGCGTGGGGTACGAACCTTCCGTTATCATATGCATCCCTAAGCAAATTTGAAAGTTCGATAACTTTCTCCCACCACTCAATCCATGAAAGATGCCCTGCTCCACTTCTTTTTTCTCCACAACTATCTAACAAACCAGGAATCTCTACCCTCATTTCAGGAAAAACTTCGAACACTAAACTGTCGATATAGCGAGTTCCCGTTCTGCCATTAATTAAAAAGTCAGCAATTGATAAAATCGCATCATCGGGTTCGTAACAATCATAAGAAATACATTTAAAGCCGGAAATATCAAAAGGTATCTCAGTTTTTGCTTGCTTTATTAATATTGTAATTTTTTCTTTAAGGCTATAACGAATACCTAATTCAAAAAAAACATTAGGATTCAATCCAGTTATATCAACAATACAGATATCTGCACGTGCAATATTATTGAGAATGCTTTTAGTAATGTTTCCCGCAGTTGATTTGTCAACTTCTCTTATAACTTCAATAGGACTTTTTTCAGATTTCTCCATAGCCTTTAGAGCAGGACAGATAATATATTTGAATATAAATTTTGATTCTTTTTCACCCTTATCATATTCATTTTTAGAACCAAAAGGCATTATTACAAAACATTTTAGTCCTGCACTATCACTAAATAATTTACCATGTGAATCTAAATCTTTAGACTCTAACAAACAAGACTCTGCCACATCCTCGAAGGTTGGATTAATTGCCATTTCTATCTCCTTGCATGAATAACATATTCCAAAGGTATATATCGAATATAATGTATATTTAACGCTTTTAAATTTTGATTATTTGCCCGATATTTAATAATTAATCAGCTTATGATACATCAATATCCTGTGGTTAATCTAAATACCATGAAAATTCAGATAACTTACCAGTATCTAAAAACGGCCTGACCTGCAGATTTTGAGATAATAGCACAAACCAGTCCCCTGTCAAATCCAGGAATTACCAGCCCACACACGCCAGGAGAATATCGATAGCATTTTTGTTTTTCAAGCTCTTTGGCAAGCAGAGCCGTTCCCAAAGTCTGAAGGTTGCGGCCCATTACCGCAGCGGCGATGTAACGTTCGTATGCGATATTGTGAAGTCCCTTTTTTACAAAACCAAATAAATACTTTCCAGACACTTAACCGTAGC
>JAWOHF010000159.1:0-2680 GCA_046496285.1 Candidatus Aminicenantota bacterium | reverse complement strand
GCGTCGAGGTCATCGTCCCCAGGAACTGGCAGGTCGTCGTCGAGGGTTCTCCCGTCCTGGGCAGCATCGACAGCCATAAGGGCACCGTTCCCGACGCCGAGAAAACGGGGACCCTTCGCGTCCTGGGCTCGGCCGTCTTCGGGTCCATCGACATCAAGGAGTGAGCGGCATGCGGAAATTCCTGTTCTGGTCCCTGGCCGTCATCATCACTCTGGCCTCGGCCGTCTACCAGCGGATGACGGGGCCGACCCATTCCCTGAGGATCAAAGCCCAGGTCGAGGGCGTGGACCTCAAGTTCCGGCTCCCGCGAAGCGCCGAGACGACAAAGGACGCGGAGATCGCCTTCGCCGCGCCGGAGCCCCTCGGCGGCCACATCGAGTACATACGGTTCAAGACGGACGACCCCTGGACGCGCTTGGAGCTCGAGCGGCGCGGGGACGAGCTCGTCGCGTTCCTCCCCAAGCAGCCGGCGGCCGGCAAATTGGCCTACCGCGTGTTCCTGGGTCCCGGGTGGGCGGCCGAGCCCGTCACGGGCGCTGAGCCGGTCGTCATGCGCTTCAAGGACCCGGTGCCCGTCTGGCTCATCATCCCCCATGTCATCATCATCTTCGGCGCTATGCTCTGTTCGACGGCGGCGGGGCTGGCCGCTCTGGGAAAGAAGCGAGATCTGAGGCGCCTCGTCTTCTGGGCGGCGGGGCTGCTCTTCGTCGGAGGCTTCATCCTCGGCCCGCTCGTTCAGAAATACGCCTTTGGGGCTTTTTGGACCGGCTTCCCCTTTGGCACGGACCTGACCGACAACAAGACGGCCGTCGCCTTCCTGTTCTGGATCGCGGCCCTCATCGCCGGACGGAAGGGCCGGCCGGCCCGGGGGTGGGTCGTGGCCGCGTCGGTCGTGACCCTGGTCGTCTTCCTCATCCCCCACAGCATGCTCGGGTCCGAGCTCGATTACTCGAAGATGCCCGACCCCGGATCGCCCGGTCCTTAGGCCGGGCGCTTGACCGGTGCGGGCGGACCTGCTAATCTTGTTTTCCTATCGTCAAAATAGGAATTAGAGCGAAAGGACCAAGAGAATGAGACCCGTCGCCCCGAAAAGGGACATCGCCCTTCTTCTCGCCCTCGCCGTCGGGCTGGCTGCGATCTTCTATTCGGCCTGCGGCTCGTCGACTTCGCCGGCGCCGCCCGACCAGGTCAAGGACAACCCCTCGTTCGCCGGCGACATCCAGCCCATCTTCACCGCCAGCTGCGCATCTTCGGGCTGTCACGGCTCCGGCGGCCAGGCCGGGCTCGTCCTGACCTCGGGGCAATCCTATGCCCAGCTCGTCAACGTCGATTCGACCCAGGACCCGACCAAGAAGCGGGTCCTGTCCGGCGACGCAACGAATTCCTACTTGGTCATCAAGATCGAGAACCGGCAGACCGTGGGCACGCGGATGCCGCCCTCGGGGCCCCTGTCTTCGACATCGGTCCAGAACATCAGGAATTGGATCACCCGCGGGGCCAACAACAACTGATCCGCGGAGAACAGCGACATTCCGGCGGGCCTTCTCGACAAGCGACCCGGGCGGGAGGGAGGGAATAGATGAGAACTTCGAACATCCTGGGTTGGGCGGCTGTCATCGCTCTGGGCGCGGGAACGGCTTGGGCGCTGAGCTCGGCCGGGGCCCCGATGGAGGTCCCCGGCGACGTCACGGCCCTGTTCGCCCGGAATTGCGCCGGTTGCCACAAGGGCCGCTACCCGGCGGGAAATCTGAGCCTTGAGCCGGCCAACGTTGCGGCCGCCATCGACGCGCCGAGCCGCCAGGCCCCGTCCCTGAAGCTCATCGACAGCGCGGAGCCGGAGGCCAGCTATCTTCTGAAAAAGGTCCGGAGAAACAAGGGCATCTCAGGCAAGCCCATGCCTCCCGGAAAGGCCCTGACAGAGAAGGAGATCGGACTGCTCCAGGGCTGGATCGAAAGCCTCGAGCAGGAGTGGCCGGCCGAGGACCCGCCCAGCTCGCCCGGCGGCGGGGCCGTCGCCTGGGCGCCGACGATGGCCGTGGCGCCGGCCGCGGCGGAGGCCGCTCCGGAGAGGCCCTTCGACAAACCCGCCTTTTGGGGGACCCGCCTCGTCAACCTGCCGACGACGACGCCCATCGAAAAGCGCGATTTCCTGCTGCGGATCTCCCACCGCTTTGCCCAGCCCGTGGACTCCGGCTTCGACGACCTCTTCGGGCTGGACGGGTACGCCAACGTCCTGGTCAGCTTGGGCTACGGCATCTCGGACAACCTGTCGGTCACCGTGGGCCGCGCCCGGCTCAACAAGGAGTTCGAGTTCGGCGCCGACTGGCTCCTTGCGGAGCAGGGCGTCACGGCCCGGTTGCCCGTTTCCGTGGCTCTGCACGGCGGCCTGGCCCTGGCCACCGAAGGCCCCGACAGCGTCAAGGCAAGCGCCGCGCTCAGCATCTCGCGCCAGTTCACACGCCGTTTCTCGGTCCTGGCCGTCCCCGCGTTCTCCACCAACACGAACCACTGGGCCCTCGATCCCGACGGGACTTTCGCCCTCGGCCTAGGGGCCCGTTACATGATCTTCGAGGACCTTTCGGTCCTCATCGAATGGACGCCGGTCCTCGCCGGCTACAGGGACGGAGAGAACGGCTGGGGCTTCGGCGTCGAGAAGAAGATCGGCGGCCACGTCTTCCAG
>JAWOHF010000240.1:0-3043 GCA_046496285.1 Candidatus Aminicenantota bacterium | reverse complement strand
ATTGAGGCGGCCGCCGGCAAAAAGGGGCAGCGACAAGGACAGGGCCATCTGGTAGTCCTTGGTGAAGTCGATGGCCACCCGCTGGGCCGGCTGGCCGGGGATCATGGACGGGAATTCCAGATAGAAAAGCTTCTCGGCCAGGTTCTGGGTGTACTGGCCGCTGAGGGCCGGCAGGAACCTCGAAAAGGCCTCCCGGACCCCGGCTCCGGCCTGGGCCTCCTTCTCGCGCGTGGCCATATAGAAGGGGTTTTGCCGCAGGGCCAGGTCGACGGCGGACTCCAGGGTCAAGGTCAGGGGCTCCGGCGTGTCCTGGGCCGCCAGAGAGGTGGGCCCAAGGGCGGCCAGCCATAAGCAAAGGGCGAATAGGGCTGCTCTTTTCATGTCAGATCTCCTTGTCGGGTCCGGCGGGGCTCTGGATCCCCTGCAGGATGAAGCGGTGAAGCGTCTCGGCCGCGTCCGCCTGCCGGGCCGAAGCTCTCTCCCCCAGCCAGAAACGGGTATGGGCGTAGCCTTGGAGGACGGCCTCGAGAAAGGTCACGGCGGCTTGGGTGTCCATCCGCCGGAACTCCCCGGAGGCGATGCCCTGCTCGAGGATCCTGGCCGCGGCCTCGATGACCATCTGCCGCTTGCGTCTCATGAGGTTCAGCATCTTGCGGTCGCCGGCGGGAACGTCGGACGGCTTCCCCTGACCGGCCGCGAAAACGCGGAGGATCCTCAGCATCGAGTTGTCCATCCACAGGACACGGGTGACGTTCTCCTTGTCCTCGTGGTACCGGAGGATCAGCCGGATCATCGCCAGGAGCTTGGCTCGCGCCGGTCCTTCGCCGTCCGCGATCCCGGCCAGCGCCTCGCGGATCTCGACGAAGAAATGGGCGATGATCTCGAAGAGGATCTCGCCCTTGCCCGGGAAGTACTTGTACAGGGTGACCTTGGAGAACTGGGCCTCGCGGGCGATATCGTCCATGGTCGACGCGCTATACCCCTTGCGGACGATGACCCGTTCGGCGGCGTGCAGGATGGCCTCCCGGCAGGCTTCCCTGCGGCGGCGCTCCCGCTGGGTCCGCAGGTCGCCTTTTTCCGAGGTCCGGGGGATCGTTCTCATGTGTTTGAACACATCAGTTCATCCATTGAACTCATTAGTTCATCCATTCTAGCCGGCCGGGGGGCCCGATGTTAAGTCCGATGGGGTTCAGGCCCGGGGGTGGAACTGGTCGTACACCCGGCGCAATCTCTCCCGGCTCACGTGGGTGTAGATCTGGGTCGTCGTGATCTGACTGTGCCCGAGCATCAGCTGGACCGACCTCAGGTCCGCTCCTCCCTCCAGCAAATGGGTGGCGAAGGAGTGCCGGAGGACGTGGGGCGTGATCTTGGAGGCCAAGCCGGCTCTGGCGGCGTGCTTGCGGAGGAGCTTCCAGAAGCCCTGGCGGGTGAAGGCCCGACCCAGGCGCGACAGGAACAGCTCGCCGCCGGGCTTCGGCCCGGCCAGGGGCCGGCCCTCGTTCAGGTATCTGCCGACCCAGGCGCAGGCCGACCGCCCCAGGGGGACGATCCTTTCCTTGCCGCCCTTGCCCCGGCAGATGAGGAATCCGTCGTCGAGGTTGACGTCCGCGGGCTTCAGGGTGATGAGCTCGGAAACCCGCAGCCCGGCGCCATAGAGGACCTCGATCATGGCCCGGTCCCTAAGCCCGGCGGGTTTTTTTTCGTCGGGCGCGCCGAGCAGGCCTTCGACCTCTTTGACCGTCAGGAAATTGGGAAGGGCCAGCCAGGTCGAAGGGGACCGGAGGCCAGACGACGGGTCCTTTTTCAGGAACCCGCTCAGGACGAGGAACTTGGAGAACGACCGGACGGCGGAGACGAGCCGGGCCAGGGACCTCGCCGACAGGCCGCCCCGGCTCTCGTGACGGACGAAACCGATGAGGGCGTCCTCCGTCAGCCCGGCCCAGCCGGCCTTTCGCGACTTGAGGAAGGCCAGGAACTTCCGGAGGTCGCGGGAATACGAAAGGCTGGTATTGCGGGCCAGGCCCTTCTCGACGGTCAGGTATTCGAGATAGAGCCGGAGGGCGTCCTCGACCGGCGGAGGGGCGGGTCTCATGTCAGGAAGGGATTGGACTCCCTTTCCTGCCCCACGGTCGTCCAAGGGCCGTGTCCGGGCAGGACGACGGTCTCGTCGGGGAGCGTCAGGATGCGATCCCGGATGGACCTTTCGAGCTCCTTCCACGCCCCCCCGGGGAGGTCCGTGCGGCCGACCCCGCCGCAGAACATCGTGTCGCCGGAGAACAAGAAGCCGGGGGCCAGGAAGCCGACGCTTCCGGGCGAGTGCCCGGGAAGATGAACGACCCGGAGAGAGGCCCGGCCGAAGGCGATCACCTCGCCGTCGGTGAGGAGGCGCTCTGGAGACGGCGAATCCTTAGCCCCCAGGAGGAGGCTGAGCTCCATGTATTCGGAGACCTTGAGCATGCCGGTATCGCCGGGGTGCATGGCCAAGGGCACACCGTACTTGCCGACGACGTCGCTGTTGGCCCCGATATGGTCCACGTGGCCGTGGGTGTTGAGGACGATGACCGGGATGAGCCCCTGTTCGGCGACGGCGGCGAAGATCTTGCCCGGGTCGGCCCCCGGGTCAATGACGGCGCAGGCCCGGGTCTCTTCGCAATAGACGAGATAGCAGTTCGTTTCCAGGGCGCCGACGACGACCAGCTCGTATTTCATTCCTGCATCCCGGCCCATCTTAATGCGAAACCTCAACCCCCGTCAAGGACCGGGGACATGTACCGGAGGTACGTGTCCCCGATTTTTGGTATAATCCGCCTCGTGGATGTTCTCATCACCGGGGAAGCCTTGTTGGAGATCCGGGCCCTGGGCATCATCGGCCCCGGCGGGCCGGCCTGGGGTTTCCTCATCGGCCATCGGCGGGGGCCCCGCTTCTTCGTGGAGAAGATCCTGGCGGCGGGCCGCTCCGATCCGGACTCGGCTGTCCGGCGGTTCCGGGAGACCGAAGGCCTGTGGCCGGGCCGGATCGTCGGCCTCTATGCCGTTCGGCCGG
>JAWOHF010000092.1:0-11775 GCA_046496285.1 Candidatus Aminicenantota bacterium | reverse complement strand
CCCATTCCAACCGGATCCGGCCCGGGACAGCGTGAAGAATTACCGCGCGGACGGAGAGGATGCCCCGAGGCCCTTCCGCAGCCTCGAGGGGGGCCATGGATGCGAGACCGCTCTACGCCCGAGGCCCTTCTTCCCTGCCGGGCGGGTTTGGAGTAACCTAGAAAGAGAGGGACAGGACGATGAAGAACCGCGAGATCGCCGAGCTGTTCGAGCGCATCGCCGACGCCCTGGAGGTCAAGGGCGAGACGGGCTTCAAGGTCGTCGCCTACCGCAAGGCGTCGCGCATCCTGCAGGACATGACCGAGGACGTCGAAGCCGTGGCCCGCGAGGGTCGCCTCGAGTCCGTTCCCGGCATCGGCCAAGGATTGGCCAGGAAGATCACCGAGTACATCGAGACCGGGAAGATGGCCAAATACGCCGAGGTCATGACCGGCCTCCCGGAAAGCCTCCTCGGGCTTCTGGAAGTCCAGGGCCTGGGCGGCAGGACCGTCCACCTGGTGCACGACACGCTCGGGGTCAAAGACATCGACGGGCTCAAGCGGGCCATCGCCGACGGCTCCCTGTCCGGGCTTCCCGGCATGGGCCAGAAGAAGGTCGACAACATCCGCAGGGCGCTCGAGGCCCGCGAGCGGACGGCCGGGCGGATCTCCATCTGCGAAGCGGCCTTGGTCGCCGACGAGGTCATCGCCTACCTGCGGGAGACACCCGGCGTCAGCCGCGTCTCGGCGGCCGGGTCCCTCCGCCGGATGAAGGAAACGGTCGGCGACATCGACATCCTGGCCTGCGGCAGGAACGGCGCGGAGGTCATCCGCCGCTTCACCCGCCATCCCCGGGCCGTCCGCGTCCTGGCCGGGGGCGAGACCAAGGGTTCGGTCGTCATCCGGGCGGCCGACAGCGAGCGCCAGGTCGACCTGCGGGTCGTGGACGAGTCGGAATACGGGGCCGCCCTCCTCTACTTCACGGGGTCCAAGGCCCACAACATCAAGCTCCGCGGCCTGGCCAAGGAGCGCGGCCTCAAGATCTCCGAATACGGGGTGTTCAAGGGCCAAAAGAGGCTGGCCTCACGGGAAGAAGAGGATTGTTACCGGGTCCTCGGCATGCCCTGGATCCCGCCGGAGATGCGCGAGGACCGGGGCGAGGTCGAGCTGGCCCTCGAAAAGAAGCTGCCGCGCCTGCTCGAGGCCGCGGACATCAAGGGCGACCTCCACGTTCACACCCGGGCCAGCGACGGCGATCTGTCGCTCGGCGAAGTCGCCGGCCTGGCCCGCAAGATGGGCTATTCCTACATCGCGATCTGCGACCATTCCCAGTCCGTCACGTACGCCCACGGCCTGGCGACCGACCGGCTGGCCGCCGAGATCGAGGAGATCGAGGCCTTCAACCGCACGCTGAAGGGTTTCCGCATTCTCAAGGGGAGCGAGGTCGACATCCTGGCCGATGGCTCGCTCGATTTTCCCGACAGGCTTCTCGCCCGGCTGGACTTCGTCGTCGCCGCCGTCCATTCGGGTTTCAAGAAGAACGTGACCGAGCGCATGCTGAAGGCCCTGGCCAATCCCCACGTCCGGACGATCGCCCACCCCTCGGGACGCCTCATCTCGCGGCGCGAGGGCTACGAGGTCGACCTCGACCGGGTCATCGACGGGGCGGCCCGCCACGGCAAGGCCCTCGAGCTCAACGCCTATTTCGACCGTCTCGACCTCGACGAGCTCCACCTCAAGAAAGCCAAGCAGAAAGGGGTCCGGATCTCGATCGGCACGGACACTCATTTCGCCGACGGCCTGGCCATGATGCGCTTCGGCGTCGGCATCGCCCGCCGGGCGTGGCTGGAGAAAAGCGACGTCCTCAACACGCTCGACGCCGACGGCCTCGTGGGCCGGAAGGCCGTCCGCAAGACCTCGGGAAAGCGGAAGCCCTGAGCGGGATCAGCCTTTCATGACGCCGATGGGAACGACCCGGGCGACGAGCCGGCCGAGCCCGACCTCGTGGGAGACGCGGACGACCTCGTCGACGTCCTTGTAGGCCTCCGAGGCCTCCTCGGCCACCCCTTTCCAGCTCGACGACCGCAGCTCGATCCCCTTGCGGGCCAGGTCGTCCCGGATGCGTTCGCCGCGGAAGCGGCGCTGGGCCTCGTGACGGGACATGACCCGGCCGGCGCCGTGGGCCGTCGAGCTGAAGCTTAGGTCCTCGGCGCTCGCCGTCCCCGCCAGCAGGTAAGACGCCGTCCCCATGCTCCCGGGGATGATCACGGGCTGGCCCGCCGCCCGGTAGGCCTCCGGGATCTCGGGTCGCCCCGGGCCGAAGCTCCGGGTCGCGCCCTTGCGGTGGACGACGACGCTCTTCTCGCGCCCTCCGACGAGGTGACGCTCGACCTTGGCCACGTTGTGGCAGACGTCGTAGACCTGGTCCATGCCCTCGGACCCGCCGAGGACCCGGGCGAAGACCTGCCGCACCCAGTGGGCGATCATCTGGCGGTTGGCAAAGGCGTAATTGACGGCGGCGCACATGGACCGGTAGTAGCGCTGGCCTATCGCCGATCGGAACGGAGCGTTGACCAGCTCGCGGTCGGGAAGGTCGCGGGCTCCCGGGGCATCGCTCATCAGCTCGATGTAATCGGTCGCCACCTGGTGGCCGAACCCCCGGCTGCCGCAGTGGACCATGACCAGGACCTGCCCAAGAGCCCGGACGCCGAAGGCCCCGGCAGCCTCCGCGTCGAAGATCTGCTCGACCTTCTGGATCTCGAGGAAGTGGTTGCCGGCCCCCAGCGTCCCGAGCTGGGGGATGCCCCGCTCGAGGGCCCGGTCCGAGATGTCGTCGGCCGACGCGTCCTTCATCCGGCCGTGTTCCTCCGTGCGGTCGAGGTCATCGCGGCTCCCGTAGCCGTTGGCGACCGCCCACTCCGCCCCCTTGACCAGGATCTCCTTGAGGGCGCTGCGGCTGAGCTTGGTGACGCCGCCCTTGCCCACTCCGGCCGGGACCTCCTTGAAGATCTCGGCCAGGAGCTCTTTTCTCAAGGGACGAACGTCCTCCTCCGTGTAATCGGTCTTGAGCAGGCGAACCCCGCAATTGATGTCGTAGCCGACGCCGCCCGGCGAGATGATGCCGTCCTCGGGATCGAAGGCCGCCACTCCCCCGATCGGGAACCCGTAGCCCTGGTGGGCGTCGGGCATGACGTAGGACATGCGCTCGATGCCCGGCAGGCAAGCGACGTTGGCGGCCTGTTCGAGCGTCTTGTCCTTCCGCACGTCGGCCAGAAGCTTGGCCGACGAGTAGATGACCGCCGGGACCCTCATCTTCCCGCGCTTGGGGATCTCCCAGGTGTTGTCGTCGATCCTTCTCAGTTCCATCGCGGTCCTCACATGTCGACGACGACCTGGACCGTGAATCCGTCGCACTCCTCGATCTTGAGGTCGTGATAGGTCACGGCCTTGACGTCGCCGTAGATCTCGTGGCCGTCGCGGAGGGTCTCGCCCTCGACGGCCGCCCGGAGCTCGAATCCGCCGTGGGGGTCGCGGTCGATCCCGAGGTCCGCCACCCGGCCCAGGAGGAACCGCTCCGTATCGAGGAGATAGACGATCTCCCCGAGGAACCTGACGAGAAGCTGCTCCGGGTCCTTTCCGCCGACGCGGATCTCGTGCCGGACCCGGGGCTCGATCCTCGACCAGTCCCACATGAGCGAAGCCATGGCCAGGGCGGCGTTGCCGAAGGCCTCCCCGAGCGTCGTGCCGTAGGCTTGGAACTTGCCGTCGGCCGTGTGGGGCAGGATCCTGTAACGCGGGTTCGTCGCCATGTCTTTCCCTGATGGGATATTACCCGAAACCCGCGGGCTTGTCAGCCGAAAACGCCGGCCACGGGATGTCCGCATTGCGGGCACCGGCCGGCCTGCAACAAATTCTCGACCACGAAAAATCCCTCCCGGGAGATGACCCGCCGGCCGCAGCTCGGGCAGGCGGTGTCCTCCGACTCCCCGCCGACGTTCCCGATGTAGAGATGCTTCAAGCCCTCCTCCCGCCCGATGTCGTGGGCCCGGCGGAGGGTATCGACGGGCGTGGCCGGGGCGTCCGTGTACTCGAAGTCCGGATGGAAGCGGCTGATATGCCAGGGGATGTCCGGGTCGACGGAGGCCACGAACCGGGCGATGGCCCGGAGCTCGTCCTCGCTGTCGTTCAGGCCGGGCACGACCAGGGTCGTGACCTCGACCCAGATGCCGAGCGTCTTCATCAAGCGTATCGTTTCAAGGACAGGCTCGAGCCGGGCCCCGCAGACCTTCTTATATGTCTCGTCCTTGAAAGCCTTGAGATCGACGTTGGCGGCGTCGAGATAGGGGCGGATGGTCCGCAGGGCCTCGGCCGTCATGTAGCCGTTGGTCACGAAGCTGTTGGCCAGTCCGGCCGCCTTGGCGGCCTTGGCCGTGTCGTGGGCGTATTCGAAGAAAATGGTCGGCTCGGTGTAGGTGTAGGAGATGCTCCGGCAACCCTGGGCCAGGGCCGTACGGACGATGTCTTCGGGGGGGAACGGCTCCCCGGCGATCCCGCCGCCTTTTCGGCGGGGAGCCTGGGAGATCTGCCAGTTCTGGCAGAACCCGCAGCGGAAGTTGCACCCCGCCGTGGCCATGGACAGGGCTTTCGAGCCGGGCAGGAAATGATAGAGCGGCTTCTTCTCGATAGGGTCGACATGGGCGGCGATGACCTCGCCGTAGACCAGGGTCACCAAGCGTCCGTCGCGGTTCTCGCGGACGGCGCAAACGCCCTGTTTTCCGGGGGCGATGACGCACCGGTGGGCACAGAGGCGGCATTCGACGCGGCCGTCCCCGCCCGGGCCCCAGAGCATGGCTTCTCGCGTCATCGGGCCTTCTTCCCTTCCTGGAAGGCCGCGGCGGACGGGCATAGGCCCCGGAGGAAGCAATCCGCGCACCGCGGCTTGCGCGCCGGACACAGGGCCCGGCCGTGCTCGACCAGAAGGAAGTTGAAATCCAGCCAGTCCTTGCGCGGCACGAGCGCGAGCAGGTCGCGCTCGATCTTCACGGGGTCGTCGTGCCGGCTCAGGCCCAGCCGTCGGGACAGGCGGCGGGCGTGGGTGTCGACGGCGATGCCCTCGGCCTTGCCGAACCCGGCGCTGAGGACGATGTTGGCGGTCTTCCTGGCCACGCCGGGGAGCGTGAGAAGCTCGTCCATGGTGCCGGGCACCTCGCCGCCGTAGGCCTCGACGATCCGCCGGGAAGCCCCGAGGAGGCTTTTCGCCTTGTTCCGGAAAAAGCCCGCCGGGCGAATTTCTCGCTCGAGCTCCTCCCGGTCGGCCCGGGCCAGGTCGGCCGCCGCCGGGTACTTCCGGAAAAGCCCCGGGGTGATGGTGTTGACCCGCTCGTCGGTGCACTGGGCCGCCAGGATGGTGGCCACCAGGATCTGAAAGGGGCTTCGGAATTCGAGCGCCGTCCGGGCCTGAGGGTAATGCCGTCTCAGGAGGCGGACGATCTTTCCGATGCGTTCCCGGGCGCTCGCCATGCGACCCTCCCTTGGCCGGTCAGACGCCGAGCTCGGACCGCAGCTGGAGGACCTTGAGGATGTCGGTCCGGCAGATGATGCCGGCCACCCGGCCGCCGTCCATGACCGGGACCTGGTGGACGTTCTTGGACGTCAGGCTGGACAAGATGGCCTTGCCGTCGTCGTCGAGGCCGACCGACTTCAGCATGTCCTTGGGGGTCATGATGTCCCTCACGGCCGACTCCGCCCATTTCTCTCGCGGCATCCGCTTGACGTCCTCCAGACAGACGATGCCCTCGAGCCCGTCGCCCTCGGTCACCAAAAAAACCCGTTCCTTGCGTTTCAGGATGTAGTCGTCGACCAGGCTCTGCACGGGAAGCCCGGCCCGTACGGTCTCGAACTCCGTATTCATCAGGTCCCGGGCCTTGAGCCCTTCGAGGGCCGATTGGACCATGACATTCTGATAGCCCCGGGCCGCGGCGTTGTGGAGGAACCAGCCGATGAGGATGAACCACAGGCCCCCGAAATCGGCCCTCAGGAAGCGCAGGATGCCGAAGAAGATGAGCAGGAAAGCGAACCCCTGCCCCGTCAGCGAGGCGATCCGCGTCGCTTTCTTGAGGTCTCCCGTGATCTTCCAGATGATGGACCGGAAAACGCGGCCCCCGTCCATGGGGAAGCCGGGCAGGAGGTTGAAGATACCCAGGGCGACGTTGATGAGCGCCAGGTAACCCGCCGAGGCCGAAAGCGGGGCGCTCAGCGAATGGAGGAGGAAGGAGATCACCAGGAAAACGCCGGCCAGCCCGAAGCTCGCCAGCGGTCCGACAACGGCCATGGCGAACTCCTTGAGCGGCTCCTCCGGCTCCTCGGAGATCTGGGCCACCCCTCCCAGAATGAACAGGGTGATGCTGTGGACCTTCTCCCCTTGCTGGATGGCGACCAGGGAATGGGCCAGCTCATGGACGAGCACCGAGAAGAAGACGAATAGGCTCGTCAGCAGACCCAGGCCCCAATAGAGCGACGCCGGCCAGCCCGGGTAACCGGACGGGAAATAGTTTCCCGCCAGGAACCAGCTGAACAGGGCGAAAATGACGATCCAGCTGGAGTCGATGCGGATGTCGATCCCAAAGATCCGGGCCACGCGCCAGGCGTACTTCATGGTCCCTCCCTCCGACCCGCGCCGGACCTCAGGGCCCGACGTGGAAAAGGTCTTGGCCGATGTGGAAATCCTCGACGCTGTAGTAGTCGGGGAACTTGCGGAGAAGCTCGATCTCGGACTTGATCATGGCCTGGTGGCTGCGCTCCACGCGGCCGAGATAGGCCAGGAGGCTGCGGCTGCCGTCGTCCTCCGCCAGGTCGCCGGCCGCCATGTAGAAGCTCTCGGCGGTCTCCTCGGCCTGGAGAGCGGCCAGGAAGAGCTCGAGGACCGACGGGTCGGCTTTCAACGAGGCGGAGATCGGGGGCATCAAGGAGCTCTCCGGGACCGCCCGGTCCTTGTCCGGGAACCTCTGCCCCATAAGCCGGTCCAGGATCTTGCGGTGATGCTCCTCTTCCATGGCCAGGAACTTGAGCTTCTGGAGGAGGACGGCGTTCTTGACCCGCTCCTGCAGCCGGGTATAGAACGCGGCCGCGTCGATCTCGGAACGGATGGCCACTCCGATCACCTCCCAGGGTTTGAGCTTCAGGTCGATCGCCATTGTCATCTCCTTTCTAGAAAAGGGCGAACTTGTCCTTGGGCGCGCCGCAGACCGGGCACGTGTCCGGGGCCTGGCCCTCCATGGTGAACCCGCAGACGGCGCAGACGTGGATGGCCTCGGCGGCGATGTCCTTCCCGGACGCGACGGCCTCGCGGGCCCGCTCGTAGATCCCGGCATGGACTTTCTCGGCCGCCATGGCCGCCTTGAAATTGGTCAGCGCTGTCCTCTCCCCCTGGGCCTCGGCCACGGTGATGTAGGCCGGGTACATCTCGGCGACCTCGAAGGACTCGCCGTCGATGGCCGCGGTCAGGTTGTCGGCCGTCGTCCCGATCCCGCCGAGGGACCTCAGGTGGTTGACGGCGTGGACCTGCTCGGCGTAGGAATTGGCCTTGAAGGCCCGGGCTACGTTGGGCAGGCTCTCCGCGGCGGCCTTCTCGGCGAAGGCCAGGTACTTGATGTGGGCCTGGCTCTCTCCGGCGAGGGCGGCCTTGGCGTTCTCTTCGGTCATTTTCCTCATTTCCCGATGTCCTTTCACGATATTTTCAGCATGGCTTCTATGGCCCCCCGGGCCCGCTCGGCGATGGCCGGCGGGACCGTGATGCGATGGACCTCTTTCTCGAGGGCCTCGAGCACCTTTTCAAGGGTCGTCATCTTCATGTGGACGCACAGGGCGGATTCCCGGAGGGGGTGGAAGAGGACCGCCGGGTTCTCCTTCTTCAGCCGGTGGATGATGCCCTTTTCGGTCCCCAGGACGATCTCCCGGCAGGCGGTTCTCCCGGCCTCCGCCACCATCTTCCCGGTCGAAAGCGTCCGGTCGGCCAGGTCGATGACCTCGAGCCGGCATTCCGGATGGACCCAGACCTCGGCCCCCGGATGGGCCGACCGGGCGGCCCGGACGTCCTCGGCCTTGAACCTGTGGTGGACGTAACAGTACCCGTCCCACGGGATGACCCTCTTGCCCGTCTCCCGGGCCACGTAGGCGGCCAGGTTCTTGTCGGGCACGAACAGGACCTCGTCGACACCTAGCGAGTTGACGACGCCGACGGCGTTGGAGGACGTGCAGCAGATGTCGCTCTCGGCCTTGACCTCGGCGCTCGTGTTCACGTAGCAGACCACCTTCAGCCCCGGATGCTGTTCTTTCCAGGCCCGCAGCTCGCGGGCCGTGATCATGTCGGCCATCGGGCAGCCGGCGGCGAGGTCGGGCAGGAGGACGGTCTTATCGGGCGAGAGGATGGCCGCCGTCTCGGCCATGAAGTGGACCCCGCAGAAGACGATCAAACCGGCGTCGAGCGCCGCGGCCCGACGGCTGAGCTCCAGGGAATCGCCGACGAAATCGGCGGCGTCCTGGACCTCGGGGACCTGATAGTTGTGGGCCAGGATGACGGCGTTCTTCCGTTTCTTCAGCTCCCCGATCCTGGAAGTGATCTCCGTCGTCCCCACAAGTCCTCCGTCGCGAAGGCTTCTATGTCCGGAGCGGCTTCCCGCAGTGGACGCAGGCCTGATCGCCCTTCTTGGTGACCCCGCCGCAGGCCGGGCACTCCTCGAACTCGACCCGGCAGGCCCGGCAGAACACCTTGTCGGCGTGCTCGAGCGAGCTGTCGCAGTAGGGACAGGCCTCCCCTTCGTGTTCGTGGGCGTCCATCGGCTTGGGCTCCCGGGGGGCGGCCCCGCTGAGTCGCGCCTGGAAATCGTGGATGGCCTCGTGCAGGGCGTCCGCTCCGAGGTTGGAGCAATGCATCTTGTTCTTGGGCAGGCCGCCCAGCTCCTCGGCCACAAGGTCGTTGGTGATGGCCATGGCCTCGTCGAGCGTCTTGCCTTTGGCCATCTCGCTGACCATGCTGGAGACGGCGATGGCCGCCCCGCACCCGAACGTCTGGAACTTGACGTCCTCCAGCCGGTCGTCCTTGACCTTGATATAGAACGTCATCATGTCCCCGCAGACGGGGTTGCCGACCTGCCCGACGCCGTCGGCGTCCGGAAGGGTCCCCACGTTGCGGGGGTTGGCGAAATGGTCCATGACCTTGTCGCTGTACATCATCGCCCTTTCTCCTTCATGTGCTGGGTGTAGAGGGGGGACATCCGGCGCAGCCGTTCGATGATCGGCGGGAAGACGTCCAGCAGATGATCGATGTCCTCGCGGGTCGTGGCGTCGATCAGGCTGAAGACCAGGGACCCCTGGGCCGTGGCGTGGTCGAAGCCCATGGCCAAAAGAACGTGGGAGGCCTGGAGGGACTTGGACGCGCAGGCCGATCCGCTCGAGGCGGCCACGCCCTTCATGTCCAGGCTCAACATCATGGCCTCGCCCTCCACGAACTCGACGCAGAAGCTGGCGTGGTGGGGCAGGCGGCCGTCCCCGGCGGCCCCCGTGACGATGACATTCTCGACTCGCCTCGGGAGCTCTTCGAGCAGGCGGTCCCGGAGGGCCCGCATCCGGGAGGTCCGGTCGGGCATCTCCAGCCGGGCCAGCTCCGCGGCCCGCCCGAGGCCGGCGATCCCCGCCACGTTCTCCGTCCCGCCGCGGCGACCGCCTTCCTGGACGCCGCCGTCGATGAGCGGCAGGATGCGCGTGCCTCGCCGGACGAAGAGGGCCGCCGCCCCTTTGGGGCCGCCGAATTGGTCGGCGGCCAGGCTCAGGGCGTCCACGCCCAGCGCCTCGACGTCGACCGGGATGCTGCCGGCGGCGGCCACCGCGTCGGTGTGAAAGACGATGTTCCGGGAACGGCACAGGGCGGCGATCTCGGCGACCGGCTCGATGGTCCCCACCTCGCTGTTGGCCGTCATGACCGAGACCAGCGTCGTCTGCGGGGTCAGGGCCTTTTCGACCTCGGCCGGATCGACCCGCCCGGTGCGGTCCACGGGGACGACGGTCGAGATGAAGCCGAGCTTCTCGAGCGTCTTGACCGGGTTCAGGACCGAAGGGTGCTCGACGGCCGAAACGACGATATGGGTCCCCTGGGCCTTGCGGCCGAGGGCCAGGCCCTTGATCGCGAAGTTGTTGGCTTCCGTCCCGTTCGAGGTGAAATAGATCTCGGAGTCGTCCGCCCCGATGAGAGCGGCGACCTTCCCGCGGGCCTCCTCCACGGCGGCCAGGGCGGCCTGGCCTTCGGAATGGAAACTTCGCGGGTTCCCGAAGGTCCCCGTCAGGAACGGGGTCATCGCCTCCAGGACGGACGGGTGAAGAGGCGTCGCCGCGATGTGGTCGAGATAAACTCTCTTCATGACGCCCCTTCCCGGGCCGGGGGCCTTTCGGCCGCGTCCCGGCCTTGGGGAACGCTCAGACGGATTCGACCGACTTGATCTCGGGGATCTCCTTCTTCAGGATCCGTTCAATGCCCATTTTCAGCGTCAGCTGGGACATGGGGCACCCGCCGCAGGCGCCCTTGAGGCGGACCTTGACGATGCCGTCCTCGCCGACCTCCACGAGCTCCACGTCGCCGCCATCCGCCTGGAGGGCGGGCCGGACCTTGTCCAATGCCAGTTCCACTCTTTCTTTCATCGATGGCTCCTTTGTTCGCTGTCTGCGCCCGGCCCGGGACCGCCCCGCGGGCTCTCCCGTCCGCTATTTCTTCTTCGCCGGTTTCTTGGCCGCGGCCTTGGCGGGGGTCTTCTTCATCGCCTTGTCGCAGCAAAGATAGACGTGCTCTTCGGCGCACCCGCACGCGTGATCGACGACGATGCGATAGCCGCATACGCGGCAGTCGTAGGCGTCGCCGGCCTTGGTCTTCGCGACCGGTTTGACGTTCTTCTTAACGGCCATGTCAGCCCTCCTTGAGATTAAACTTATTTCATATCATCGCCCCGGGGCCAAGTCAACTCGCCCCCGGGCTCACGATTCCCAGTCGAGGAGACGTCTCTGGCCCTGCAGGGCCCGGATGCCGGTCACGTCCTGGCTGACCTCGAGGCACCCTCGGTACCGTCGCTCCGCGTCCCTCAGGGCGAAGTACCGGATGTGGATGAACTTGCCGCCCATTTCGATCCAGAATTCCGCCTCGTCCCGCCGCCCCGCCTTGAAGGCCTCGAGGATGCGGTTGACGGTGTCCAGGCTCTTGGAGGGATGGCAGTTCTGGACCTTCTTCCCGATGACCCCGGGCGATCTCGGAAAGATCCGGTCCCGGGTCGCCGAGTAATAGAGGACCGTGTCGTTCTCGTCGACGAAAGAGACGTCCACGGGCAGATGGATTAGCATCAGGTCGATCTGCTCCGGGGTCAGCGCCCCGGCATCCAGCTTGATCCCCTCCTTGTGTTCAGGTTTCGTTTTCGCGTCGCTCTTCATCGTTTTCACCTCCTGATGTTCTACCGTTCCAAGGGGGTCACATTTTTTATGATACAACATATCCGACTAATTTACTAGTGTTTTTTCAAATCCATTGTCGCGGGGAAACGGTTGGTGCGCCTCGACCCGTGAATAGATCAGGCTAGACGACGAGGCGCGGCAGGAGCGGGTTGATGCGGGCCAGGATCTCGTAGCTGATCGTTCCGGCCCACGCGGCGAGATCGTCGGCGGTCAGCCGCTCCCGGCCGTCGGTCCCGATGAGCGTGACCTCGTCCTCGAGCCTGACGCCGGGGATGTCGGTGACGTCGACGACGATGAAATCCATGGCCAC
>JAWOHF010000026.1:0-10151 GCA_046496285.1 Candidatus Aminicenantota bacterium | reverse complement strand
CCCGAGAGTCCAAGGCCAAGATAGCCCTGGCCGCGGTTGCCTGTCAAATTGTTCTGCCTCCGCCATCTCGGGATAGCCGCGGGCCTATTTCAAATAAATTTCCACGACGGGGATCTCGACCGGGGGCTTGCTAACCGGGAGCGTCAGAAAAAGGTCCCCGGCGTCGTCCCCGCTGCCCGCGTTGAACCGGACCTCGGAGGCGTCGTGCAGGAACTGCGCGTACTTGACCTTGTCGGCCATGCCGGGCAGGGCCAGCCGGTTGAGCGGGTAGGCCAGCAGATGAACGTAGAGCCGTCGGGTCGCGGGGTTCCACGTCAACAGTGTGTTCGGCGGCGCCGCAAGCCCCTCCGGGGCCTCCGTGCACCCGTAGACCGACCGGCCGTTGAGGGCCATCCATTCGCCCATAGCCCGGAGGCTTTCCTGGGCCCGATGGTCGAAGGTCCCGCGCGCCGTGGGCCCGACGTTGAGCAGCAGGTTGCCGCCCTTGCTGACCGATTCGACGAGCAGTTCGAGGAGTTGAGCGGGGCTCTTCCAGGTGTACTCGTCGCGGTAGTAGCCCCACGATCCCGAGAACGTCTGGCAGGTCTCCCAGGGGATCTTCCTGCCGTCCTGCTCTGGCCACTTGGCCACCTTGACCTGTTCGGGGGTCGTGAAATCCCAGCCCCCTTCGACGTCCCGCAGGTCGAGCCGGTCGTCGACGATGATGCCGGGCTGCAGGGACCGGGCCAGCTTGAGCAGATTGACGGAATCCCAGTCGTCGCGGCCCTTGCCGTTCTTTCCCGGGAACGAGAAATCGAACCAGATGATGCTGATCTCCCCGTAGTTCGAGAGCAGCTCCCGGACCTGGTTCTTCATGTACTCGCGGTACCTGGCCATGTCCTTTCCCGCGTTCAGCCGCTCGTAATCCGCGTCGCTCTCCTGTCGCTGGGGGTGCATCCGGTCGATCGTGTAGTCGGGGTGATGCCAGTCGATCAGCGAATAGTAGAAGCCGACCTTCAGGCCTTCGGCCCGGAAGGCCTCGACATACTCTTTGATCAGGTCCTTCCCGCCGGGCGTGTTGGTCGCCTTGTAGTCGGTGTATTTCGAGTCCCAGAGGCAGAAGCCTTCGTGGTGCTTGGCGGTCATGACCACGTACTTCATGCCCGCGGCCTTGGCCATCCGCGCCCATTCCCGGGGCTCGTAGAGATCGGGGTCGAACAGCTCGAAGTACTTCCGGTACTGCTCGCCGGTCATCCTCTCGCGGTTCTTGACCCACTCGTGCCGCGCGGGAAGGGCGTAAAGGCCCCAGTGGATGAACATCCCGAAGCGGGCCTCGGTCCACCACTTCATCCGCTGGGCCTTGCGGGCGGCGGTCTCCTTCGGCAGCTGGGCCGAGGAGACCTGGGCGGCCGTCGCCAGGGCGACCGCCAGGATCATCAGCTCCACGATCTTGATCTTCATGAGGTCCCTCCTCGAGCCGGGGGGGCCCGGCGTCGCTGCGTATCGACAGGCCCGAGATTAGATCGACGCCTCGAGGATGTCAAGGATGTTCCGCGTCATCGAAGGTTCCTTGACAACTTTTCTCCGGCGGGGCTATGATGGCGCCTTCCGAACGAATCCCCGAGAAAGGTGGCCCATGAAAAAACGCGCGCTTCTTTCCGGCCTCGTCCTCGTCGCCCTGGCCGCTCTGGCGGCCACGGCCCAGACTCCCGCCCGGCCGGCGGGCGACCCGGTGGTCGCCAGGATCATCGAGCTCGGCAGGACCGACAACCGGGTCATGGAGTGGGTCGACTACGCCAGCAACCGGTTCGGGGCCCGGGAGTCGGGCACCAACGCCTATAACGACGCCGCCGAGTGGGCCGTCTGGCAGTTCCGCCAATGGGGCTTGGAAGCCGAACTCGACCTGGCCGGCGAGGTGCCGGTCGGCTTCAACCGCGGCCCCTGGTTCGGCCGGATGGTCAAGCCGGCCGAGAAATCGCTCTATTTTGGCACGCCGAGCTTCACCGCCGGGACGAAAGGCGTCGAGCGGGGACCGGTCGTCATCCTGAAGGCCGACCCGTTCTCCATCCCCGGACGCAACGCCGCCCCGGAGCAGACCGAAAAGAAGAAAGCGGCCGTCGAGGCCGCCCTCGCCGAGGTCCAGGCCGCTGCCGCCTCCTTCAAGGGCGCCTGGGTCCTCATCGGCGGGCAGAGCAACGGCTTCGCCCGCGACGGGCGGCGCGGCACGCCCGAGTACGCCGACGCGACCCTCATGCCGCCCCTCACCCGGGCCCTGGTCGCGGCAGGGGCCCGCGGCACGATCCAGATGTCCAAGACCGACCCGTTCCCGATGATGGACGGCTTCGTCAAGTCGTGGGACGAGCTTCCCGTCCTTCCCGACATCAAGCTGGCCGAGCCCCAGTACAACGAGATCAAGACCCTGGTCGAGAAGGGCGAGCCGGTCGAGCTCGAGTTCGACATCCGGAACTGGTTCAAGATGGGGCCGGTCAAGTACCACAGCGTGGTCGCCACCCTGCGCGGGTCCGAATTCCCCGACGAATACGTCGTCATCGGCGGACACTTCGACTGCTTCAGCGCCGCGACCGGCGCCGTCGACGACGGGTCCGGGTTCTCCCCCGCCATGGAGGCCATCCGGCTCATCCAGGCGGCCGGCGGGAAGCCCAAGCGGTCGGTCGTCGCCGTCCTGTTCGCGGCCGAGGAGATCGGCCTGGTCGGCTCGCAGGCCTGGCTCAAGAACCGCCCCGGGATCGCCGACAGGATCTCGATGATGATCAACCGGGACGGCAGCCCGAGCGCCATCACCGGGGCCGTGGTCCCCGAGACCTGGCTGGCCGACTTCCGGATGATCACCGCGCCCTTGGCCGCGGTCGATCCCCGATGGCCGTTCAAGCTCGAGCGGGGGGTGCCGCGGGCCCGGGCCACGAGCCCGTCCGGGTCGGACCATTCCCCGTTCGAGATGCTGGGCGTGCCGACGCTCCGCTTCACGACCCAATCGGACTACAATTACCGCCGCGCCTGGCACACGCTCAACGACCTCTACAGCGAGCTTCTTCCGTATGTCGAGCACCAGCGGCACAGCGCCCTCGTCACCGCCGTCGTCGCCTACAACGCGGCCAACCTCGAAAAGCCGCTCCCGAGAGAGGGCGCCTATCTCGACGATGGGCTCTACGCCGACATCGCCGTCGGGGCCGCCGAGGCGCCCGTCCATATCATGGCCCGCCTCGACTTCGTCAACGCGCCCCTGCAGACGGCCAACTTCGTCCGCATCGTCGAGGGCCCGCGCGGCCCGGCCGCGGGCGGGCCGCCCCCGAGCATGCGGCCCGGCGGGCCAAGACCGGAGGCCCCGCCGATCGGCACGATCGACATCCGCGGCGGCGTCATCGCGGGGACCATTGTCTCGGACGCCCAAAAAGCGGCGGCCGTCCCGGCGCTCCCGCTCGCGCCGAACGCCGCCCTCAAGCACGACGCCGCCGGCGTCCTCGGCATCACCGGGCCGAACGCCTTCTATCTGACGCTCGGCAAGCGGGCCGGGCTCGACAGGACGGCCACGGCCATCGGCCGGACGATCGCCGGGCTCGACCTCCTGAGGACCGTGAAGAAGGGGGACGCCGTCCGGAGCATCCGCATCGTCCGCGTGGGCCAGGCGGCCCGGGATTTCAAGACCGACGACGAGACCTTCCAGAAGCTCCTCGAAGGGAAAAGATAGGCCGCCTTCCGAGGCCGGCGCCCGGGCACGGCCTCGGCGGGTCAACGCTTCAGCGTTCTGTACTTCATGCGGTGGGGCTGGTCGGCCGCGCTGCCCTTGCGCCGGCGCAGGTCATCCCGGTACTCCGAGTAGTTCCCGAAGATCCAGTGGGCCGTGCCGTCCTCCTCGAAGGCCAGGATGTGGGTCGCGACGCGGTCGAGGAACCAGCGGTCGTGGCTGACGACCACGGCGCAGCCGGCGAATCCCGCCAGGGCATCCTCCAGGGAGCGCAGGGTGTTGACGTCGAGGTCGTTGGTCGGCTCGTCGAGGAGGATGACGTTGCCCCCCTCGGCGACGGCCTTGGCCAGGTGGACCCGGTTGCGCTCCCCTCCCGAGAGCGTCGAGCACTTCTTCTGCTGGTCGCTGCCTGCAAAACCGAATGAGGCGCAGTAGGCCCGGGTGTTCATGTCCCGGCCGCCGATCTTGATGACCTCGTGGCCGCCGGAGATCTCCTCGAAAACGGTCTTGCCGGGATCGAGGGCCCGCGATTGGTCGGCGTAGGCGATCTTGACCGTCTCGCCGGTCCGGATCCGGCCGGCATCGGGCGTCTCTTCGCCGGTGATCAGCCGCAGGAGGGTCGTTTTCCCGGCCCCGTTGGGCCCGATGACCCCGACGATCGAGCCGGGCGGGATGCTGATCGTCAGGCCGTCCATGAGCACCCGGTCGCCGTAGGCCTTGGCGAGGTCCTCGAGCTCGATGACGACGTTCCCGAGGCGCGGGCCGGGCGGGATGGGCAGCTCCTGTTCGTCACGGTAACGCTCGAAGTCCTGACCGAGGAGCTTCTCGTAGGCCGTGACCCGGGCCTTGCCCTTGGCCTGGCGGGCCTTGGGCGACATCCGGATCCACTCGAGCTCGCGGGTCAGAGTCCTCTGGCGCCTCGATTCGGTCTTCTCTTCGACCGCCAGCCGGGCCTGCTTCTGTTCGAGCCAAGACGAATAGTTGCCCTTCCAGGGGATGCCCTCGCCGCGGTCGAGCTCGAGGATCCAGCCGGCGACGTTGTCCAGGAAGTAGCGGTCGTGGGTCACGGCGATGACCGTGCCCTTGTAGTCCTGGAGGTGCCGCTCGAGCCAGCCGACGGATTCGGCGTCGAGGTGGTTGGTCGGCTCGTCGAGCAGCAGGATATCGGGCTCCATGAGGAGCAGGCGGGTCAGGGCGACCCGGCGACGCTCGCCCCCCGACAGGACCTTGACGGGCGTTTCCGGCGGCGGGCAGCGGAGGGCCTCCATGGCGCGCTCGAGGTGACTGTCGAGGTTCCAGGCGTCGTGCTTGTCGATCTCCTCGAGCAGGCGGGCCTGCTCGGCGATCAGGGCGTCCATGTCGGCGCCGGGGTCGCCGAACTTCTCGTTGACCGCGTCGTATCGGGCCAGCAGGTCGACGACCGGCTGGGCGCCCTCGCGGACGATGTCGATGACCGTCTTGGCGGGATCGAGCGGCGGGTCCTGCTCGAGCAGGCCGACGGTGGTGCCCTTGCTCGTGGCGACCTCGCCGATGTAGCCCCGGTCCCGGCCGGCGATGATCCCGAGCAGGGTCGACTTGCCCGACCCGTTGAGCCCGAGGACCCCGATCTTGGCCCCGTAGTAGAAGCCGAGCGAGATGTCCTTGAGGACCTGGCGGTTGGGCGGGTGGACGCGGCCCACCCCGGACATGGAGAAGATGACTTGGGTGTCGGATGGCATGGGGAGATTGTAGCCGAAACGGCCCGCCGCGGATAGTCCGGCGGTCGCCGGGAAGCGGTGTCGGTCGGCATGAAGACCGGACATGGCCGGGGCGGCCGCCGCGGGTCTCCCGGCGCCCGATCGCAGCTTGACAGGACCGCTGCGTTATCCTACAAATCCCCTATGATCAAGAAAGCGGAGCTGAAATCATTTGTCACGGTCATTTCCGTGTTCCTTCTCACGGCCCTGGTCGGCTGCGTCAGCGCCGAGAAGCGCTACAAGCAGGGCCAGAAGCTCGAAGGCCAGGGCCGGCTGGAGGAGGCGGCCGGACGCTACATCGCCGCCCTGGCCAAAGACCCGGCCATCGAAGACGCGCGGGAGAGGCTGGCCGAGGTGGGCACCCTCCTGATCGACGGCTACCTGGCGCAGGCCCGGGCCCACGGATCGGACGGCCTGTACGAGAACGCCGTCTCGGCCGTCAGCCGCATCGACGGCCTAAGGGACCGGGCGGGCCAGGTGGGCGTGCCGCTCTCCGTACCGGACGATTATGAGGGCTTCCGCCGGGACATGATCGAGGCCGCCGCCGCTTCCCTTTCCGGTCAGGGCGAGGAGCTGGAGAGCGCGGGGAAGTGGGCCGAGGCATCCCGAACATACGACCGGCTCCGCGCCTATCCTTTGGACCCGGACCAGATGTTCAGAGTCGACGAGGCCCGGGCGCGGGTCTTCCTCCGATGGGCCGAGGAGGATGTGGCCGCGGGTTTCTTCCGGGCGGCCTATGGCCGGGCCCAGAGCGCCATGGAGGTCTTCGGCCCCGACAGCGGCTCGGGGGACGAAGCCCGGGCGATCCAGCAGGCCGCGCTGAACGCCGGGACGAAAGCGGTCGCCGTCCTCCCCTTCTGGACCGGCCCGGGACCCGGAGAGGCGGCGCCGCGGGGCATGGAAAACGAACTCTACGACGCCCTTCACTATGAGCACCTGGAAGCCCCGGTCCTTTTTGTCGGCCCGATCGATCGCGGGTCGATCCACCGGGAGATGAGCCGGCTCCGGACGAGAAGCGGGGATATCCCCAACGAGACGGCGGCGAGGGCCGGCCTGGCGCTCGGCGCGGACTTCGTCGTGGTCGGCTGGCTCAGTTCCTTCCGCCAGGAAGAAGACGTCCCCGAAGAAACAGCCCGGAAAGCCCCTCTCCGCAGGGACAGGTCGTCGTCTGTGACCTATACGGAAAAAAGGTACACCGTCAAGGTGACCGGCGAGGTCGTGGTCCGGATGATCGATCCGGTCACGAGAAGGGTCGTGGACGAGGGAACGGTCGTCTCCAGCGCGTCAGCCCAATTCCGGCGGGCCTTTTACGACGGGGACTACCTGACCCTCGACCTCACCCGGGAGGAGCGGGCGCTGTTCGACAAGGAAGGGTGGCTGCGGGCCGAAGAGGATCTGCAGGCGGCTCTCGTCGATCGGCTGGCCGAGAGGATCGCCGCGCGGATCTTCGAGAGGGTCCTGCGCTTCGTCCGATGACGCCCCTAAGAACCCCTGAAAATTAAAAAGGGTTCGAAAAAATCGCTGCGTCAGCAAGGAAGCTATCTTCGCCCGGCGATCCATCCGAGCCTACGAGGACAGGCCCGTCGACCGCTGCCGGCGCAGGAAGACCTCGCTCAGCACCCGATCGGTCAGGTCGCCGAACAACGGCCCGTTGTTCAGCTGGTGAACGCACGGTCCGCCGCATCGGAAATTGCCTTCGAGCAGGATGGGCTCGCCGTCGGGCCCGATCACGACGTCCCAGGAGATCAATCGAAAACGGGCCATCTGCTCCTGCAACGTCGTCAGCAGGCCTATGACCTTGTCGAAAGAAGGGATCATGCCCTCGCTGAACCGGAACCCCTGCGGGTGGCGGTCATAACGGGTCCCGTTCCGCGCGTAGGCGACGTCCTTCAACCGGCCGTCGCTCCGGATGCCGCACGTGATCCCGCCCGCGCTGGCGTTGTCAACGCGGCTGCCGTCGACGCCCATTCTCAGGACGCTGGACAGGATGTGCACCTCCTGATCGAACAGGAGCGTCATGACCCGGACCGTGTTTACCGACGACGGATGGATCCGGCTGATGTGCTCGTGCTGAACGAGGGCCTCCTGAGCGATGAGGTTGTGGCCGCCTTTGATCGCTCTCTCCAGCTCGCCTGGCCCGTCTTTCCGGGCCCAGAAATGGATGTTCTTGCCGCCGCGCGTGTTGATGCTGGGCTTGATGACGACCGCCTCGTGCTTCAGGCAGGACTTGATCGCGTCGTCGAACCCGGTCAGATGATAGTCCGCGTCGTACAGGAGCCCGTCGATCTTCCGGACAATCGTCCTTGGCTGCTTGGCTTGAGGGAACCAGCGCGAGAGGTAGTTCTTGTCGGTCACCCCCCAGTAGTATTTCCTGTCGTTGAAATACCGGTCGATGACCGTGTAGTACAGCTCCTCAGGGATATAGCGGACATCGCAGAGGCCGTTCCGGGATGAGTAATGCTCGTGCCAGCGGGTCGGGACCCGGCAATGGAACCGCCACCAGTAGTCCTTGATCTGCTTCTTGTATTCGGCCGAGATGGCGTCGTCCTCGCGCCTGTATCCCCTGAGCCGGCGCCGGTGCATGCGGCGCGCCGCCGCGAAGTCACTTCGCAACAGCCAGGCCTTCCCGATCGAAGACAAGCGTGCTTCGACATTCCGCATGAGGCCCATTTAGGGAAGGATATTCCGACCCCGGGAGGGTGTCAAGAGCTCAAAATTGAGTCGGTCCGGCGCCCCAAGCCTCCAGGCGCTCGGCAGGGCTTGTTGACACCTTCCGCCGGGCGGGAATATCATTGGGGCCGGCAACGGGCGGCCTCGTGCCCCCGTGCCGTCCGCGGAGAAAGGAGGCTGACATCATGCCGAAAGATCCGGTCCCCGCTCTCCTGAGATATCTCGTCGGGGCCGCCTGCGTCGTCGTCATCGTCGCCGGAATGAAGATGGCCGCTCCGATGGTCACCCTGATCCTCATGTCCCTGTTGCTGGCTTTCGCGATCAGCCCGGTCCAGAACTGGCTGATCCGGAGGAAATTCCGCCGGGGATGGGCCGTTCTGGTCACGGTGCTGATCGTCGTTGTCGGGGGTTCGGGCCTCTTTTCCCTCCTGGCCGTGTCGGTGGCCGGTTTCCTGGACAGGCTGCCGGTCTACGAGGCCGCCCTGGCCCGGCTGGGAAAAAGCCTGAACGCCTTCCTGGCCGGGCTCGGCATCGACCCGGCCGGGCTGCTCTCCGCCCAGCGGCTCGAACCCAAGCAGGTCGTGGCCGTTGCCGGCAATTTGCTGGGAGCCGTCCTCCAGGGATTGAGCAGCGGATTTTTCGTCATGATCATCGTGGTTTTCGTCCTTATCGAAATGGCGGGCAGGCAGGTCCGGCAGGTGAAGGGGGAAAAGCCCGCCGCCGGCGTGCAGGCCGTCTTCGATCAGGCCGTCGAGAGCGTCGGCAGGTACATTTCGATCACGGCAGGGGTCGGGTTGATCAACGCCGCCGCCAACTACGCCCTTCTGCTCGCCCTGGGGATCGATTATGCCCTGACCTGGGCGGTCCTGAGTTTCCTGTTCAGCTTCATTCCGAACATCGGGATCGTCATGGCCGTCCTCGCGCCGGCGACCCTCGCCCTGCTCGAGCATGGGTGGCTGCGGGCCCTCCTGGTCGTCGCCGGCTTTCTCGCTTTCAATTTTCTTTCGGATAACGTCTTGAAGCCGAAAACGATGAAGTCGGGATTGAATATCTCGCCGCTGCTCACCATCCTGTCGGTCATCTTCTGGAGCTGGGTGCTCGGGGCCTTCGGAACCATCCTGGCGGTCCCCCTGACCATCACCCTGCAGAGGATGGTGAAGCCGCAGGCGGAGCTAGTGTCCGGTGGCGTTCGTCATAAGGCCTAGGAGAGCGGCCACGACCTCCCCCTCAATTTGGCGCTTGACAACCCCCCTCCGACGGATTTAGCATGAGGCCATAAAGGCGAGGAGATCCCACTTCTCGCCCAGGAGGAGAATGATCAGTGATCCACCTTCACAAACAGGCCACGGCACGCGGTGTAACCACGGGATTCGCCGCGGGGAAAGACAAGGCAATCATAATAACAGGGAGGAATCAGAGGTCATGAACAAACGCTTATTGGTAATCCTTCTTATCGCGTGCGTGTCGACCGCGGGCTTGGCGTATGCCCAGCTCACCCCGGCGGGACGGATCAACGGCCGGGTCGTCGACCAGCAGGGGGTCCCGCTCCCGGGAGTGAACGTCGAGGCCGTCAGTCCCCGGCTCATCGGCAGAGCCGTCGCGGTCACCGACGTCAACGGCGTCTACCGCCTGATGGCCCTTCCGTCGGGAACCTACGACATCACGTTTTCCCTCCCGGGCTTCAAGACGCTGACCCGCAAGGGCATCCTGCTCGAGCTGTCCCAGACGATCGCCCTGAACGTGACGCTCGACGCCGCGGCCGTCGAGGAAGAGATCACGGTCGTCGGCCAGAGCCCGCTCATCGACGTCAAGAGCACGGTCAAGGGCCAGGTCATGACCAGGGAGACCTATATGGCCCTGCCCAGGGGACGGTCCTTCGATTCGCTGATCAGCACCATCCCGGGCGTTCAGAAGGAGTCCAATACGGCCGGCCTGTCCGTCGACGGCGCGACCGGCCCGGAGAACATGTTCTACGTGGACGGCGCCGACATCTCGGACTTCCACTACGGCGGCGAGCCCCAGAGCATCGTCCTCGAGCTCCTGGAAGAGGTCAAGGTCACGGC
>JAWOHF010000311.1:0-7713 GCA_046496285.1 Candidatus Aminicenantota bacterium | reverse complement strand
AGCTTCTTCCGTTCGAGGCGGTCGAGCGGGTCGAAGATCGAGCCCAGCGACCACGACCGCCCCGTGGCCTCCTCGAGCTTCCGCTGGATGGGCAGGCAGGACGCCTCGTCCTGCAAGTTCCAGACCGAGAGAAGGACGAGCTCTTCTGACCGCGATAGAAGCCTCATCTCATGACTCCGTTGCGTCTTACCTGTTCCGAATTGTGGAACTAATCGCGGCCGCTTGTCAAGTATTTTTTTCAGTTTTCGGAACATAAAAAAAATCGGGGACACAATACTCATTCCCCAATTTCTACGTAAGTGCCTTGGCTGTTATATTAAATTGATAATAATTAAGTAAGGGTCTTCCCCAAGCAATATCAAATGGTTTAGTCGGGCAATTTTGCCGGCCAAAATGGGCTTTCTTCTGTTTTATCGAAAACTGCCGTGATAAATTAGTGGCTTCTTTTTGGGGTCAGAAAGAGCGATTATGCCATAAAAAGGGCCTTTTTTGGTGGCTATTTTTTTTATTATCTACGATATACAACAGCCAAGGCATTATTTAGTTAAGATGCGGAGGCGGGAGCCGTCCGGACCGCCCAGGTAGACCCTCTGCACGGCCTTTTGGAAATCGGCCTCCGTGGCCTTTGGGATATCGACGAACGTTTGAGGATTGCGGTCGATGAGCGGGAACCAGGAGCTTTGGATGTGGACCATGATCCGGTGGCCCTTCTTGAAGGTGTGGTAGACGTCGGGCATCCTGAAATCGATCGTCTCGGCGCGGCCGGGCGTGAACGGCTCCGGTTTTTCCAGGCTGTTGCGGAACTTTCCCCGGAAGGGCTCGCCCCGGACGAGCTGCTGGTAGCCTCCCATGCGGACACGGCAGGGGTTGGGGACAGGGTCCGGGTGGTCGTTCGGGTAGACGTCGATGAGCTTGACAGCGAAATCCGAGTCCGTCCCCGACGTTGACACCCGGAGCGACGGGGAGACCGGGCCGGCGATCGTGACGTCCTCGGCGAGCGGCTCCGTCTCGTAGACCAGCACATCCGGACGGCGCGCGGCGAAACGCTGGTCCTCGGCCATGTAGTCGCCCGGCATGCCGTCGCCGGTATGCCCGATGGCCGGCACGGGCCGGGCCGGGTCGCTGAAGTATTCGTCATAAGCGCCCGGGTCGCTCTTGTCCGGCTCGAACGCCAGCTTCCCGCCCGGTAGGAGATAGAGGTTCGCCTCCCGCGCCTCCGGTGGCGGCCAGGCGTCGTGACGGCGCCATTCGTTGGCCCCCGTCGCGAAAAGCCAGGCCTTCGGCGCGGCGCTCCCGTCCGCTCCCTTGAGGCCGTCTCCCTTGCCTTTCAAGTGCTCGAGGAAGAACGGGAACTCGATCGTCTCGCGGTAGAACTCGCTCGTCTTGGACCCGAACTTTAGGTTGCCGAGCGTGTCACCGTCCCCCCGGGACCAGCCGCCGTGGCGCCAAGGGCCCATGACCAGGGTGTTCGGCGCTCGCGCCCCGTTCTTCTCCAGCGCGTAAAAGAGCTTGATCGGCCCAGCCAGGTCTTCGGCGTCGTACCATCCGCCGACGAACAGCACGGCCGGCTTGATGTCCCTCATGTGCGGCACGAGAGAGCGGTCCTGCCAGAATTCGTCGTAGTTCGGGTGGTCCAGGTTGTAGGTCCAATAGGGGTTCTCGCCCTTGAAGTAGAGCGTCTCGCTGTTGGCGAGCGGGCCCATCCGGAGAAAGAAGTCATAGGCATCGGGTATCCGCCCGATCCTGTCCATGGATCTCCGCCCGGGTGCCTCCGGCCCGCCCGGCCGCGGCCTGAAGAACCGGTAGAAGCCGAAGTTCGCGGCCAAATAAAAGGCCCCGTTGTGGAAGGCGTCGTCGCCGTCGGCGATATCCCCGATGGGCGCCTGCGGCGAAGCCGCGACGAGCGCCGGGTGGGCGTCGATCATGGCGAACGCGGCGAAGAACCCCCCGTACGAGACGCCCCAGATCCCGGCCCGGCCGCTGTTCCCCGGCACGTTCTTGACCAGCCAGTCGATGGTGTCGTAGGTGTCGGTGCTCTCGTCCGTGTCCTTGGGCCCGGCCAGACGGGTCTTATGGTAAGGGATGTCGTCGAATTCGCCTTCGGACATGTAGCGGCCGCGCACGTCCTGGTAGGCGAAAATGAATCCCTCCTTCTCGAACAGCTCCGATGGCCCGAGCGGCGACCGGTAGTTGTCGAGGCCGTACGGCGAGACGGAATAGGGCGTCCGCTGGATCATGATCGGGTATTCCCGCCTCGTGTCCTTCGGGACGTAGACCACGGTGAAGAGCTTCGTCCCGTCCCGCATCGGGATCTGATGTTCGTGCTTGACATAGTGGGCCTTGGTGTATTCGAGCCGCTTCAGGGCGGCGTCGCTCGCGCCACGCTCCTGGGCGAAGAAGGCGCCCGCGGCGAGCGAGCCCAGGGCGAGGGCGACGACGAGGCCGGCCCAGGCGCGGGGCGGCCGCGTCCGGGCTTGGCGGGAACGCTCGAGCGCGGGGAATCTCATGGCTACCTCCCTTGTACCTTGGCTGTTGTTACTCATTGATAATGATAAATTAAGAACAATCTTCAATCAATGCCAACCAGCTTGAATGGGTATTTTTTGGCCTGAAAAAGCGCCCTGAAATAGGGCTAACATAATTATTATCAGCGCGCTGCAACAGCCAGGGCACTGCTCACAGATTTCCAGCGCGGCGTTCGCGGGCCGTCGGCCCTGCCCGTCCTTGATGGCCGGGCTGTGGGGGCGCTTCACCAGGAGGATGGGTGTCAACGATGCGCCGTTTGACATCCGGGAAACGGTTTCACTATAATCAACCGCACGTCCCCTTTGAAGCCATGGCCAAGATACTCGTTATTGAAGACGACCCTCTCGTTGCCGAGTCCCTCAGAAAGGTCATCGAAAGAGCGGGCCATAGCGCGGTTTGCGCGGCGAGGGTCGACGAGGGCATTCGCGCCGTCCGTTCCCAGGCGTTTGACATCGTCTTTTGCGACGTCCGCATGCCTGACGGGTCCGGGCTGGATATCCTGCCCGAGATCCGCGCCCGCTGCCCCGCCCCCGAGGTCATCGTCATGACAGGGTTCGGGGATCCCGACGGCGCCGAACTGGCCATCAAGCTGGGTGCCTGGGATTATGTCGAGAAGCCCCTCTCGGTCAAAGACGTCACGTTGACCATCGAACGGGCCCTTCAGTACCACGACAAGACGCAGGCGACCGTGAAACCCGTGGCCCTGAAGAAGTTTGGGATCGTGGGCAATGCCCCGAAGCTCGCGGCCTGCATTGACACCCTGGCCCAAGCCGCCGGGAGCGACGCCAACGTTCTCATCACCGGAGAAACGGGCACGGGCAAGGAGCTATTCGCCCTGGCCATCCATGGGAACAGCGACCGGGCCGGTCAGAACTTCGTCGTCGTGGACTGCGCCGCGCTTCCGGAAACCCTCGTCGAAAGCACTCTTTTCGGTCACCTGCGCGGCGCCTTCACCGGAGCCGACAAACCCCGGGAAGGGTTGATCAAACAGGCCGACGGCGGGACCCTCTTCCTGGATGAGGTCGGCGAACTCCCGATGTCCATTCAAAAATCATTCCTCCGAGTGCTCCAGGAACGGCGGTTCCGGCCCGTCGGCGGCGGCCGGGAGGTATCGAGCGATTTCCGCCTGATCGCCGCCACGAACCGCCGGCTCGACGAAATGGTCAAGTCCGGCGGTTTCCGCGAGGACCTCCTGTTCCGGCTCCGGACGATCGTTCTGGATCTGCCCGCCCTGCGGGAGACCAAGGAGGATATCAAGGACCTCGTCGTCCACTACGTGCTCAAGTTCTGCGAGCAGTACGAAATCCCCATGAAGAGCTTTTCCCCAGAATTCCACGATGTCCTGATGGCCTATGATTGGCCGGGGAACGTCCGGGAAGTCATCCAGGCTCTGGAAAAGGCCATCGTCAGCGCCAAAGACGAGCCCGTCCTCTTCCCCCGGGATCTTCCGGAGCACATCCGGGTCCACCTTGCCCGGGCTTCGGTCCTCAGTAAACGGATCCCTGCGACGGAGCCAGCGCAGGCTCTTGAGGAGTCGGGAACGGGGAGCCTTGCGGCTTTCAGGAAAAGCAGGTTTTCCAAGCTGGAGGAGGAGTACCTGTCCTCCTTGATGCGGCGAACGAGCGGGGATATCGGCGATGCCTGCCGGATCTCGGGACTTTCCCGGTCGCGCCTTTATACGCTCCTCAAGAAGTACCGAATCCCGCCTTCCTGAGCGGAAGGCGGCGGCCATCCCCCGGCTGCTTCCCAAAATGCGGACTTGGCACGTTTCTTGGATGCGCATGGTGCGGGTGGAATTTCGACTAGGAGCAACGAGGACCATGCGCGTGCTCTTCTATATGGCTCGGCCAGGCGGAAGAGCTGAGGAGCTTCTGAGCGCGCTGTCGCTTTTGGTCCCCCGAGAGAGCCTCGAGGTGTTTTCAGATCTCCAGGGTTTTGCTGAGCGCATCCGAGGCCCTGAGGATCCCGCCTCGATCGCCATCATCTGGAATCCGGCGCCCGAGGACCTCCGAAATATCGGTTCCATGAGGGATCTCCTCCGAGGGGGGCGGACCCTGCTCGTCCTGCCTGACGAGAAAAAGGAGACGGTCACCCTGGCCCACAGCCTGAGGCCGGCCTTCATCACCTATGTGGACGACGGCATCTCTGAGGTCCTCTCTGTGCTCAAAAAGCTGACCAAGGCCGGAGGGAACGAAGCGGCGCGATGAGGGGACCATGATCAACACGGAAGCTCATAAGGTTCGGATCAAGAGGGCCATCGAGCAGCTTACGGAGCTCGCCCGGTACTCCGAGAGACTGCCTGGCGAACAAAAGGCCCTATTTCTTGAGGTCCTCGGGGGGCTTTCGAAGGACCTCGAGGAAGTCCGCTCGGCGGGGGAAGAATTGGGCCGGCTGGCTTCGTTCCCCGAGCTCAATCCCCATCCTGTCCTGCAGATCAATTTGGGGACGGGGCAGGTCGAATATCTCAATTCCTCGGGGCAATTCCTTTTCCCCGACCTCCTGGCGGCCGGGGCCTCTCATGCCTGGCTGGCCGGGCTCGGGCAGGCCGCCGAAGGCTCGGGTCAGCCGGGCGCGCAATTCTTCACCCGGGAGCTGAAACTCGGCGATAAATGGTTCGAGCAGGATGTCATCATAGCCCGGGACGGCAGCGGGCTTCGCGTCTTTGGACGCGATATCACGGCTCGGAAAAAGGTCGATGAGGCCTTGCGGGAGAGTGAGATCCGTTATCGGACCCTGTTCGAAACGATGAGCGAGGGTTTTATTCTTTTTGAGGCGCTCTATGATGACCAGGGCCGGCTGTGCGACGCACGCTGCCTGGCGGTCAACCCGGCGTTCGAGCGTCAGACGGGGCTCAAGCCCGAGGATGTCGTCGGCCGAACCGCCCTGGAGCTGTTTCCCGGCACCGAACCCGTCTGGTTCAAGCGGTGCGGGAGGGTCATCCTCGAGGGGGAAGCGGGGCGTTTCGAAGATCGGTTCGGTCCCCTCGATAAGATTTTTGACGTGTACGCCTTCCGGACGGAACCCGGCCGGTTCGGGATGATCTTCTCCGACATGACCGAGCGCAAGAGGATTGAGCAGAAGCTTGCCGCCTCGAGGGCCGAGGCCCTAACGGAAAAAAAGCGGCTCGAAGCCATCATGGAAGCCCTGCCGGTCGGCGTGGCCATCGTCGACCCCCAGGGAGGCCATATCCGGGCAAACCGCGCCTACGATGAGATCTGGGGAAGCCCCCGGCCGGATACACAGACCGTGGCGGATTATGCCGCCTACAGGGCTTGGTGGGCCGATTCCGGCGAACCGGTAAAGCCTGAGGAGTGGGCCTCAGCCAGGGCGGTCCGGGACGGGGAGACCGTCATCGGGCAAACGATGCGTATCGAACGGTTCAACGGCTCGCCGGCCTACGTCCTCAACAGCGCCGCACCCGTTTTCGATGGCCAAGGCGGGATCACGGGAAGTGCCGTGGCGATCCAGGATATCTCCGCGCGCGTAGCGGCCGAGGAGTCTTTGAGAGGGGCCCATGAGGAGCTGGAAATCCGTGTCAAGCGAAGGACTGAGGAACTGAACCGGACCCTGGATGCCCTCGCGGCGGAGCGCCAGCGGTTCAACGACGTTCTCGACACCTTGCCGGCTTACGTCGCTCTGTTGACCCCGGATTATCACGTGCCGTTCGTCAACCGTTTCTTCAAAGAGCGTTTCGGCGAATCCCATGGCCGGCGCTGTTACGAATTCCTTTTCGGCAGGAGCGAGCCCTGCCCGAGGTGCGAAACATTCAGAGCCCTGGAAATGACGAGCCCCCACCGGTGGGAATGGACCGGCCCGGACGGCTGCACCTATGACGTCACCGATTTCCTCTTCACCGACACGGACGGCCGAAAAGGAGATATTTGAAACTATTCATGATCTTTATGATTCAGGATGCCGGATATTAACGCTGGGCCAGTACCTTAAGCCATCACCGGACCATATGGATGTAGTTGAATATGTTACACCCGAAAGATTTGAAAATTACAGGAAAGAGGCTCTCAGAGCAGGATTCAGATTTGTGGAAAGCAGCCCGCTGGTTCGTTCCTCCTTTCATGCGGAGAGACATGTGGAACCTGGATAAATTTGATTATATTTGGACTCCTTAAATCCGAAAGGAGAAGTTGAGCTATAATGTTAAATATGAAGATGTTGGCTTGCAAGATTATAAGAAGATATGGGATTATCAGGAAGATATCTTTAATAAGCTGACAGATCAGAAGAGAACAAGGAATAAGAGTCCGGAGCCAGATTCGGGACCGACATACGGTACACTTATCTTTGTTGAGCATCCTCATGTCTACACCCTTGGCAAGAGCGGGTCAGAGAACAACCTGCTCATTGACAATATTCAGCTTCGCGCAAAAGATGCTGAGTTTTACAGGATCGACAGGGGAGGCGACATAACTTACCACGGTCCGGGGCAGATTGTCGGATACCCGATATTCGACCTTGAGGAGATAGGGATCGGGCTTAAAGAGTATATCAGATGTCTCGAAGAGGCCGTTATAAAGAGCCTGGATGAATATAATATTAAAGGATCGAGACTTGATGGGGGAACCGGTGTCTGGCTTGACCCCGGCGACCGGTCAAAAGCCCGGAAGATCTGTGCAATAGGCGTAAGGGCGAGTAGATTTGTAACAATGCATGGTTTTGCTTTTAATGTAAACACCGACCTGGTGTATTTTAACCATATTAATCCGTGTGGATTTACTGATAAGGGAATAACATCTCTGGAAAAGGAGCTTGGCAGTAAGCAGGATATTGAGCAGGTGAAGAAGATCGTCAGGAGAGAGCTGGGTAATATTTTTGATCTTAACTGGATTAATACAGGAACCTGATGGAAAAAAGATGGGTTATAAAGGAGAGGGGTGAGAGTGCTGTTGTAAAGCAACTGGCATCAGCACTTGGTGTGTTGGAATCGCTGGCAAATCTTATGGTGCAGAGAGATATAAGCTCAGCGGCTGAAGCTAAGGCATTTTTTAATCCCAGTCTCGATTATCTTCATGATCCTTTCATGATGAAGGATATGAACATTGCGGTTGACAGGCTTTCAACTGCAATAAAAAGAAATGAAAAGATACTGGTCTATGGTGATTATGACGTCGACGGGACAACGGCTGTTGCACTGGTCTATTCATTTCTTAAAGAACAGTTTTCGAATGTAGA
>JAWOHF010000280.1:0-10571 GCA_046496285.1 Candidatus Aminicenantota bacterium | reverse complement strand
TTCCTACATCGAGCAGGACAAGATCGAGGCCGAGCACGAGAACGGCGTCCTGAGGGTCCGCATGCCGAAGAAGGCCGAGCTGAAGCCGCGCAAGGTCAAGATCCTCAAGCCGGTCACGATCGACAAGACCAAGAAGTAATTCAGCGGGAACCGCAGTCGCATGAGGCGGCCCCTCGGGGCCGCCTTTTTTTCTCCTGCCAAAAAGGGGACTGTCCGCCTTTCGGCTTTGCGATGGATATCATCCCTAGCCCCCCGGCCCCCCCGGGGACCAGTCCCGGCGGTCCCCCCGCCTGCGGCGGGTCCCCCCCCGCTACGGGGGTCGTCGGGACGACATCCATCGCCGCCTCATGGCGGACCTTCCCGTTATTGGGAGAAGAACTCTCGGCCTGATCTATTCAAAAGAATGCCGGTCTTTCTGGGAGAATAGATCGGGCTAGGCTTGGGCGATGGTCAGAGCCCGGACCTCGCGGGCCCCGGCCTCGACCAGGACCCGGCTGCACTCGCGGAGGGTCGCTCCGGTCGTGAAGACGTCGTCGACCAGGATGAGGGTCTGGCCGGAGATCCTTCGCGGGTCCTTGACGGCGTAGGCGTTGCGGACGTTCTTGTCCCTATCGCCGGCCTCCAAGGAGGCTTGCGGCGGGGCGTTCCTGACCTTCACGAGACAGCGGTCGAGCAGGGGAAGCCCCCGGCTCCGGGCCAGGCCTCCGGCGATCGCCCGGGACTGGTTGAAGCCGCGTTCCCTTTCGCGGGACCGGTGGAGAGGGACGGGAACGAGAGCCGCCGCCTCGTGCCAGAGACCCTCCTCCGGGGCCAGGCACATCTCGGCGAAGGCCGCCAAGGACCGGCCGAGAACGGCGAACCGGCGATACTTCAGGAGCAGGACGATATCCTTGAGGTCCCCGCCGTACGCTCCGCAAGAGCGGTGGAGCGTGAAGGCCGGAGGCCGCTCCAGGCAGCGCCGGCAATGGTGGCCCTCCGCGGAGCCCTCGAGGAATCTTCCGCAGCAGGGGCAGACCGGCCCCTGCCGGGGGGTCAGGCGGCCCAGGCATTCCCGGCAGACGATCCTTTCCCCGGGTTCGTCGAGCAGACCGCCGCACAGGCGGCAGTATGAAGGGAACAGGAGGAGCTCGACGAGCTTGGCCGCGGCGGCCGCCCGCGTCCGGAGGGTCATGACACCTGGGACTTCTGCTCTTCCTCCGTCTTTTCCTGGCACTCGATGCACAGAGGCGTCCAAGGGATGGCCTGGATCCGTTTCCGGCCGATGTCCTTGCCGCACATCTGGCAAACCCCGAACTCGTCGTGCTGGAGGCGCTTCATGGCCTCGTCGATCAGCAGGAGCTGGCTCCGCTCGGCATCGGAGAGGCTCAGGAGGAACTCCTTGGTGTAGGACGTCTCGGCCTTGTCGACGAGGTCCTGGGCGACGTTGGACTCCATCTCCTTGCTCTCGTTGATGAACCCGCTGAGCTTCTGGATGATGGCCTCCTTCTTATCGGCCAGCTCTTTCCGGAATTCTTCTCGTTCTTTTTTGTTCATTTTCTTGGACATGGGCATTCTCCCTCACTTGGCATATTGGCGGCCGCTGTTGATGGTCAAAGCTCTGTAGACCTGCTCGAGCAGGACGACCCGGCACAGCTCGTGGGAAAAGGTCAGGCGCGACAGCGACAGGACCAGATCGGCCTTGTCCACGATGCGCTCGGCCAGGCCCAGGAAGCCGCCGACGACGAAGGCCGGCGGCCGGCCTGTTTCCTGTTCCCGGCCGCGCAGGAAGCGCGCGAACTCTTGTGACGTCATTTCTTTTCCCTGATCCCCGAGGCAGATCACGTAGGCCCCTTCGAGGTGCCTTTCGAGGCCCTGGGCTTCGATCTCCTTGATCTTGCCGGCGAGCTTCTCGCCGACCCCCCGGGCCTCGCGCGTCTCGACGACGCGGCACGCCGCCAGGGCCTCGATCCTGACGACGAACAGGTCCTGCAAGGCCCGCAACTCCGGGTTTTTCGTTCTGCCCGGCCAGAGGAATTTCAGGCGCATCGCCGAAAACGCCATAGAACAATACCGATTCGAAACCGACTTGTCAATAGTTTTCTCCCCGCTCTGCAGGGGCCGCGGGCGGCTAGAAATCGAGGCGGGGCGCGTCTCCCCAGAGCTTCTCGAGGGCGTAGCGATCCCTGGCACTACGGGAGAAGACGTGGACAACGAACCAGCCGTAATCGACCAGGACCCACTCCGCCGACTCCCGCCCTTCGACCCCGAGAGGACGGGCGCCGGACGCCTTGAGCCGGACTTCGATGCCTTCCGCGACGGCCGCGTTCTGCCGCGATGAGCTCCCGTTCATGATCAGGAAAAAGTCGGTGAAGGTGGACAGCTCGCGCAGGTCCAGGAGGCAGACGTCCTCGGCCTTCTTGGCCAGCCCCGTTTCGACGGCCAGCTTGACCTCCGCGGGCAGGCTCCGTTTCGTGAGGCGCTTCTTCTTTTCTTGTGTCATGATCCCCGCCGATCGAGATAGAGTTGATGTTCCCGGATATAAGCTTCGACGGACGAAGGGACGAGCCCGGCCAGGCTCCGGCCTTTCCGGATGCGCTCCCGGACGTCCGTCGAAGACACGTCCAGGGCGCCGATGGGCAGGAGGAAGACCCTGGCGCGCGCGAGCAGGTCCTCGTCGACGGGGCCGCGGTCCGCGACCCGCCGGATGTCCGTCCGCAGCCTTCCCCCCAGGACGCCCGTCGCGGCCTCGAGCTCGAAGCCGGGCCTCCCGGTGACGATGAACCGGCACTCGGCGAGAACACGCTCGTGCTCGCGCCAGGTGCCGATCTCCAGGAAGGCGTCGACCCCGAGGATGAAGAAGACCTCGGCCTCCGGGTACAGCTCCCTGATCCGGGCCAGGGTCAGGAAGGAATAGGACCGCCCTCCGGCCTCCACTTCGATCGGGGAGGCGACGAACCCGGGGTGCCCCTCGCAGGCGAGCTCGACCATCCGCAGACGATCGACCGGGGAAGCCCCCGGTCCGCCCTGCTTGTGCGGAGGCAGGTGGGAGGGGACGAAGAGCACCCGGTCGAGCCCGAAGGCGCGCTGGACCTCCTCCGCCGCCCGGATGTGCCCGTTGTGGATCGGATCGAACGTCCCGCCGAAAAGTCCGATCCTGTCCTTCATTCGGGGCTGCCCTCGCCGCTCCCCTCTCCCAGCCGGGCCAGGCCGCGGGCCAAGGCTTCGATGAGCGGGCGGAGCCCCTCCTCTTTGATCGCCGAGATGGCGAAAAAGGGGATCTTCTTTCCGGCCGCCAGCTTCTTGATCCGCGTCAGCCGCGACTTGTCCTTCCCCAGCAGGTCCACCTTGTTGGCCGCCAGGACTTGGGGGCGGGCGGCGACCTCCGGGTTGAAGGCCCGGAGCTCCTTCATGATGACCTGGTAATCCTCGACAGGGTCGCGCCCGGTATAAGGGGAGACGTCGACCAGATGGACGAGCATTTTCGTCCGCTCGATATGGCGCAGGAAGCGGACCCCCAGGCCCTGGCCGAGATGGGCCCCCTCGACGAGCCCGGGGATGTCGGCCACGATGAAGCTCCTGTACTCCCCGATGTCGACCACCCCTAGGTTCGGGGTCAGGGTCGTGAACGGGTAGTCGGCGATGAGCGGCCGGGCCGCGGATATTTTGGAGATCAGAGTCGACTTGCCGGCGTTGGGAAAACCGACCAGCCCGACGTCCGCGATCAGCTTGAGCTCCAAGGACAGCTCTTTTTCCTCTCCCGGCGTTCCCGGCCGCGACTCCCGGGGGGCCTGACGGGTGGAGGTGGCGAAAGAGGCGTTGCCCCGGCCGCCCCGCCCGCGCCGGGCCGCCTCGAAGATCTGGCCGGGACGGATGAAATCGAAGAGGACCTCGTCCGAGTCCTTTTCCTTGACGACCGTCCCGACGGGGACCCGGAGGCGGAGGTCGGCCCCCCGCTTTCCCTGGCGATGACTTCCCTCGCCGTGACCGCCGTTCTTGGCCTTGAGGTCGGGGTGAAAGCGGAACCAGGACAGGGAGCTCACGCTCGCGTCCGAGACGAAATAGACGCTCCCCCCGTCTCCGCCCCGGCCCCCGTCCGGGCCGCCTTTCGGCACCCTGTACTCCCGCCGGAAACTGACGCAGCCGTTGCCGCCCTTGCCGGCTTTGACCGTGATCCGGACCTGATCAACGAACAAGGGACCTCCCCCTTTCGCGGGAAGGCGTCTGGGAACGCTTGGTCAGGGAGCGGGAACGCGAGGCGTTGATGTCTTCCTCAAGCCGGCAGAACGGAAACGACCTTTCCTTTCCGGCCCTTGTCGGAAAACCGGACGACGCCCGTGACCTGGGCGAAAAGGGTGTCGTCCTTGGCCCGTCCGACGTTCGGGCCGGGTTTGATGGGCGTGCCTCTCTGTCGGACGAGAATGGAACCGGCGTTGACGAGCTGGCCGCCATGGCGCTTGACCCCAAGTCTCTTTCCGCAGCTGTCCCTGCCGTTGCGGGCGCTTCCCCCTGCTTTTTTATGGGCCATGGCTTACTCCTTGATCGCTTTCTTGGTCTTCGCCGCCGCCGGCTTGGGGGCCTTCGGCTTGGGCCCGGTTTTGGCCGGAGTGACCTTCTTCGGCTTGACGGCCTTGGCGGAGGCCCCGGGTCCATCTTCGACGGGATGGATGGCCGGCAGCACACTCTTGTCGGGCAGGATCCGGTCGATGCGGACCTTGGTCAGCTGTTGCCTGTGCCCGCGGGTCCGGCGGAACTGTTTCCGCCTTTTTTTCTTGAAAATGAGGACTTTCTCGTCCTTGAAGTTCTCGACGACCTCGGCCTCGACCACGGCGTTCTCGAGCACGGGCCTCCCGACCTGAACGCTCTCCCCGTCCTCGATCAAGAGGACCCGGTCGAAGTGGACCTTATGTCCCTGGTCGACACCGAGCTTCTCCACGGCCAGGAGGTCCCCGGCCTTGACGCGATACTGCTTTCCGCCTGTCAGGATGACTGCGTACATTGGAATATCCTCTTTTGGAGTGAGAAAGTTGGACGTCAAATTTAGCACAGGACCAGGCCCATGTCAAATCAGCGTGCCGGGACCAGAATTTGGGCCGGGATTGACAGGGCCGCACCTTTTCTCTACCCTTAAGGCGGCCTCGAGGCCTTCCGGCCGGCCCCTGGGGGCGGTTAGCTCAGCGGCAGAGCATCGGTCTTACAAGCCGGGGGTCGCAGGTTCGAACCCTGCACCGCCCACCAGACTCGCTCCCTACTTGTCTTTCGGTTACGCCGGTTTCGTTCTTGTGATCTTTAAACTCCGGACAATCGCTTCGAATATCTCCATGTTTTTTTCTCTGGAGATGACCCCGGGCACAGCCAACACCTCGTTGACTTTTTCTTGGCTGATCGCGCCTGACAGGGCTTGGATCGACGCGTTGGCGATGACCAGTGTTGTGTCGCCGGCCACAGGGAAGTAGTAGGTGGTCTGTCCGCAACCCTCCGCTCCCTCGTAGATGGCGAAGCCGGAAAAATCTCCGATCGTGCAAGGATCGATGAAACCGGGGGAAGCCACCAGTTCGTCATTCACAAAATTCTCCTGAGGTATGTACGAGCTCAAAGCTCTGACGGTCTCGGTAAGACCCTTGTCGATGATCCGGATCTTCATTTCAAAATCAGTCAGTCTGTCGTATTTGATCTCATCGCCCATCATGTCGCACGGCCCTGAATTCTTGTAGGGGATATCATGGTGGAGCGTGGCGATGCCATCCGTGGTGCTGGCCGTGAGGATCTTGGGATGGGCAAAGGATATTCCCGTCGCGGAGTTTTCATATCGTCCGTTCAGGTCTTCGCCGGCGGGTCTCCGGCCCTTTCTGAGAAGGTAGTATCCGGCGCCGGCGATGGCCACCATCAAGATCAATAATGCGATCTTTTTCATGGGTGATCATTATATATCATTTTATCCGATACGTTAAGCTCAACTTGACACCCCCTCGCGCCGCGATCTATCATGCCAATCGATGGGGTGAAGCAACGATAGCGGATCCCCGGCCGGGAAAGGAGGACCGGACCGATGCCCGCACGCGAGATCGCCGCACCCCTTTATCTGGCTTTATCCATCGTCCTCTGCCTGGCCGGGATCGGGGGGTTCGTCTTCCTTTTCGCCAGGGACTTCAACATCTACTGGCTGATCCTTTCCCCCGTCATCATCACCCTCTACCAGATCCCGGCGGTCTATCTTTTCTGGTTGTACAAGCGGGCGCGGCTCAGACGCGATCAGGGGACCGGGGGACGGACCGAAAAGGACCGCGAACAAGGGTCGCCATAAGACCTGAGATCCGCCCGGCGGCTCGAACCGGGCGAAGAGCCGGGAAAAGCGCCCCCGACGGGATTCGAACCCGTGTTGCCGCCTTGAAAGGGCAGTGTCCTAGGCCTCTAGACGACAGGGGCGAGAAAGTGAGCCGTGCTGGACTCGAACCAGCGACACCCGACTTAAAAGGCCGGTGCTCTCCCTCTGAGCTAACGGCCCGGCATGAAGAACTATTATAGTGAAGGGCGAGAAAGAGTCAACATCCCCCGGGGCGGGGCTTGGCTTCACGCGATGGGCTCGAACCGGATGATGACCCAGCGGCCGTTGTGGCGAAGGTTGTTGACCTCGTCCCTCAGCGCGTACTGTTTCAAGTGCAGCCGATACTTGGTCGTCGCGCCCGACTTGTTCTTGATGGCGACATCGACCTGCTTGGTGTGGACATTGCCGGTCAGGTCGCGGATCGTGGCCAGCTCCCGGACCCCCAGCGAGAACTTGGTCATCTCTTCCTCGTCGGCCGCGGCTTTCTTGGCGTCGTTGTAGCCCTGCTGAAGCTCCCTGTGCCTGGCGTACTGGGCGTCGTATTTGGCCTGGAGCTCATCGACCTTCCTCTTGGCGGCGGCCCTGGCGCCGGAGGTCCGGGCCGTGTCCATGTCTTCCTGGGCGATGTCCAGGAGGTCCTTGGCCTCGACGGTCGGCCCGATGTTCCCTTCGACCTCTTTCTTGAGCTCCATCTCTTTCGCGTTCAGGTCGGCGAGGCGGGCCGGAGTGATAGTCTCCGGACCGACGCTCAGGATCTCCCACGAATCGAGCTCGACCTTGATCGGCTGGAGGGCCATGGATGCCATCGTCTGGTTGTCGTTGAGCGTCATGGCGTTGAAGTACCTGGACAGAAGGTTCTTTTCGGGCGCCGGCGAGCACGCCGTCACTACGAGAAACGCGACCATGAGGCCGATCACGAGAAATACTTTTTTCCTCATTCCTTCCTCCTTCCGGGGCTTTGTCGAAAATCGTCCTGTCTGGATTCTAATCTGATTCGCGGGAGAAAAGCAAGCCCTTTATGGGGGCCGTAAAAAACCTTCCGAAAACATGTTTTCATCGATTTTTTTTTGTGTTAAACTACCACGCTCAAATCTCCGAGAACGGAGTTCAAACATGAAACCTGACAAGGACCTCCTCCACGGCCACCCCAAAGACCCCGCGGCGCTCCTGGATATCATCCGGGACGCCCAGGGCCGGCATGGCCGCGTCCCCGCCGAGGCCGTTTCCGGGATCGCCGCCCATCTGGGCCTCTCGGAAGCCGAAGTCCGGGGCGCCGTCACCTTCTACCACTTCTTCTCCCTGGAGCCCCGGGGCCGGTCGACGGTCTACCTGAACGATTCGATCACCTCCCGGATGAAGGGCCGGGCCGCCGTCGCCAAGGCCTTCGAGGAGGAGGCCGGCTGCCGGTTCGGGGAGGTCTCCCCGGACGGCGCGATCGGGCTCTTCCCGACCTCGTGCATCGGAATGAACGACCAGGAGCCCTCGGCCATCGTCGACGGAACGGTCTTCACCAACCTGACCGAAGACAGGGCCCGCGGCCTCGTCCGCGGCCTGAAGTCCGGCCGGGCGGCCAAGGACCTGGTCGGGGAGTACGGCGACGGGGCCAACCAGTCGGACCTCGTCCGGGCCATGGTCACCAACAACATCCGCAAGCGCGGCCCGGTCCTGTTCGGGGAGCACGAGCCCGGCTCGGCCCTCCGGAAGATGGTCTCGATGAGCCCCGAGGCGGTCATCGAGGAGATCAAGAAAGCCAACCTCCTCGGCCGCGGCGGGGCCGGCTTCCCGACGGGGCTCAAGTGGGATTTCTGCCGCCGGGAGAAGAACCCGCCTCACTACGTTGTCTGCAACGCCGACGAGGGCGAGCCCGGCACGTTCAAGGACCGGGTCATCCTGACCGAGCTTCCCCGGCTGGTCTTCGAAGGGATGGCCGTCGCCGGCTACGCCGTGGGCGCGGAGGAGGGCGTCCTCTACCTGAGGGCCGAATACGACTACCTCCGCCCTCTCCTCGAGTCGGTCCTGGCCGACCTCCGCCGGGAGAACCTCCTGGGCAAGGGGATCGCCGGATCCAAGTTCAACTACGACATCACCATCAGGTCGGGCGCGGGAGCCTACATCTGCGGCGAGGAATCGGCCCTGCTCGAGTCCGCCGAAGGCAAGCGCGGCGAGCCGCGCGACAGGCCGCCCTTCCCCGTCCAATTCGGCTACCGCGGCCGCCCGACCACGGTCAACAACGTGGAGACACTGGCCACCGCGGCCCGCGTCCTGGCCCGGGGAGCCGCGTGGTTCACGGCCCTGGGCACCCCGAAAAGCGCCGGCACCAAGCTCCTGAGCGTCTCGGGCGACTGCGCCCGGCCCGGGGTCTACGAGGTCGAGTTCGGGCTGTCCGTCCGGGAGCTCCTGGACATGGTCGGAGCGCCGGATGCGGGGGCCGTCCAGATCGGAGGGCCCTCGGGGACCTGCCTCGCGAGGTCCGGCTTCGACCGGAAGATCTGCTTTTCCGACCTGGCGACCGGAGGCTCGATCATCGTCTTCGGCCCCGACCGCGACATCTTCGAGATCGTCGGGAACTTCATGGACTTCTTCGTCGAGGAATCCTGCGGCTGGTGCACGCCCTGCCGGGCGGGCAACGTCCTGCTCAAGAAGAAGTTCGAGAAGGTCGTCCGGGGCCAGGGCTCCGAGAGGGACCTCGCGGAGCTCGAGGCCTGGGGCAAGCTCGTCAAGTGCACCAGCCGGTGCGGCCTCGGCCAGACCTCGCCGAACCCCATCCTGACCACCCTCCAGAACTTCCCCGAGCTCTACCGGGCCAAGGTCCGCAAGGGGGACGATTACCTGACCGAATTCGACCTCGCGGAGGCCGTCCGGGACGGCTGCGAGGCCGCCGGCCGACATCCCGAATGCCAGGAGGACCATCATGAGTGAGATCCGATTCACGATCGACGGCCAGCCCTGTGTCGCCAAGCCCGGCCAGACCATCGTCGAGGCGGCCAAGGCCAACGGGGTCTACATCCCCATCCTCTGCCATTTCGAGGGGCTCAAGCCCGTCGGCAGCTGCCGGATCTGCACCGTCCGGGTCAACGGCCGCTACATGGCCGCCTGCACCCAGCCGGTCAGCGAGGGCATGGCCGTCGAGAACACGGCCCCGGACCTCGAGGACATGCGCAAGGCCCTCATCGAGATGCTGTTCGTCGAGGGCAACCACATGTGCCCGACCTGCGAAAAGAGCGGCAACTGCGAGCTCCAGGCCCTCGGCTACCGCTACCAGCTCCTGGTCCCCCGTTTCCCCTATCTCTGGCCCGTCAGGGAGCTGGACGCTTCGGCTCCCAAGATCGTCCTGGACCGGGACCGCTGCATCCAGTGCCTCCGCTGCGTCCGGTCCATCCAGACCAAGGACGGCCGGAAGGTTTTCGCCGCGGTCGAGCGGGGACCCCATGTTACAATAGAGGCGGACCCGAAGCTCGCCTCCGAGCTGACCGACGAGGAGGCCCGCCGGGCCATGGAGGTCTGTCCGGTCGGGGCCATATTAAGGAAGGAGACCGGATTCGCCGTGCCCATCGGCCAGCGCAAGTTCGACGGCGCGCCCATCGGCAGCGACATCGAGAAAGGATCCGAAAGGTAAGGACATGAGCAAACCCGTCATCGCCACCGCGTCTTTGGCCGGCTGCTTCGGCTGCCACATGTCGTTCCTCGACATCGACGCCAGGATCCTCAAGCTCGTCGAGCTGGTCGAGTTCAACAAGTCGCCCATCAACGACATCAAGACGTTCACCAAGCCCGTGGACGTCGGCCTGATCGAGGGGGGTTGCGCCAACACCGAGAACGTCGAGGTCCTGCGTTCCTTCCGGAAGAATTGCAAAGTCCTGGTGTCCGTCGGCGAGTGCGCCGTCCAGGGCGGCCTGCCGGCCATGCGCAACGGCATCCCTCTCAAGGAGTGCCTGGAAGAGGCCTACATGAACAGCCCGACGGTCGCCCCGGAAGACCGGATGATCCCCAACGACGAGGACATCCCTATCGTCCTCGACCGGGTCTATCCCCTTCACGAAGTCGTCAAGATCGACTATTTCCTGCCGGGATGCCCGCCTTCGGCCGACCTCATCTGGGAGGCCCTGACGGCCCTCGTCGAGGGCCGGCCCCTGAACCTGACCTACGACATGATCAAGTATGATTGAAGAGCGAGCAACCATGGCAAAAAAGATCACCATCGAACCCGTCACCAGAGTTGAAGGCCACGGCAAGGTCACCATCCACCTGGACGACAACGGCCAGGTGACCC